>CAJARE010000365.1 GCA_903944255.1 uncultured beta proteobacterium | reverse complement strand
AGTGACGGTAGTAATTCCCGTTACCAGCATGGGGATCCATTCACTCGGACCCATTCGGATTTCATGACGAATCTGCTTCAGGTCAAATAAATTCCAGGCAACCACTAATAAGAGTGCGGCAATCACGACATACGGAATATATTTTGCTAAGGAAGATACGAAAGCCAACAAAATCACCAGAAATACTGCCGCGCATATTGCAGAAAGAGGGGTTTTGGCTCCAGAAGCCAAGTTCACCCCTGTTCGATTAAATGAACCGCTGGCAGGGTAGGCTGAGAAAAAGGCGCCACAAACATTGGCTAAACCCTGGCCAATAAATTCTTGATTCGCATTGAAATTATCCTTAGTCTTTAGTGCAATTGCACGGGCGATAGCCATTGCTTCAGTTGATGCTAGAAGGGTCATAATCAGAGCGGCGCTAAAAAGCTTTTGTAGTGTGTCAGCACTCAGATCAGGATAAGAAAGTGGAGGTAAAGCGCCAGGTATTTCTTGAACCTTTTTAAATACGCCTATTGAAGGAAATAGTATTTCAAGGATAGCTGCGGCTAGACTTCCAAGAATAACTGCAACCAACATGGACGGCACGTAACGGTTGAGACGTCTCCAGAAACGAATGACTAATAAAGTAAAGAGTACTAGTGCAGGTGCGGCAATTTGCCATTGATTATTTTGAAAGGAATTTACTACCGCGCTAACAGTATCTACTACATTTTTTCCTCTTGGCACACTGGCCCCTAACAGAGTCCCTAGTTGGCTATTGATAATCAGAATTGCAGCTCCAGCAGTAAAACCAAGGATGACCGAATGGGGAACTTTCTCAACCCATTTACCCGCCTTACTGAAGCCTAAAGAAAGTTGCAGTATCCCAACTAAAAAGCTGAGGGTAAGAACATAGGCGACGTAAGTACTAGACTCCGGTAGTGCTAAAGGGGCGATTAAAGCCATTGTGGTTAATGAAATGGCATTAGCAGGGCCAGTCACCATTAGGCGGCTGGAGCCAAAGAAAGCGGCAATGAGACAGGGCACCATCGCTGCATAAAGACCATATTGTGGTGGCATTCCAGCTAATAGAGCAAAGGCGATGCCTTGAGGCATGACTACTATTGCGCCGGTAAGTCCTGCTAATACATCTGCGCGAATAACTCCGGGAGTTTTATATTCTGGAAGCCATCTACTGAAGGGGAGTTGCCAACTCATGAGGCTTTAATTCTTCCCAGAATCAAATCGGCAGCACGTTCACCAAGCATGACAGCAGGCCAGTTTGTATTACCAGAAGGTACAGTAGGCATTGCAGAGCAATCGACCACCCTCAATCCTTCGACGCCACGCACTCTAAGGGAAGAATCGAGGACGGCCATTGGATTACTGTCTGGTCCCATTTGACAGGTACCAGTCGGATGGAAGATTGTTGCTCCAGTGTTTCGGCAGAATTCCAAAATCTCTTCATCTGATTGAGGGTTATTAGGCTTTACTTCGCGAGTCACTAAAGAACGCATGGGTTCAGTTTGAGCAATTTTTCGAGCGAAATTCACTGCAGCCACACTAGTATCACGGTCAAGTTGGGTGGCTAAATAGTTGGCCACCATTTTTGGAGGGCTTAATGGATCTGCCGACTGAATGCGAACATATCCCCGAGATTCTGGTCGAAGCTGACAGACCGACATCGTAAATCCAGAGAAGGGATGTACTTTACCCCCTGCCATATCAGCAGATAAGGTGGCCATATGAAATTGAATATCGGGAGTTTTAGAATTCTTCATCACTCGGGTAAAGAGTCCACCTTGATTAATACCGATAGAAAGAGGCCCACCTCTAAATAGCAACCACTCTAGACCCATCTTTAACTGCCCAAACCAGGATGAGAGTTGAATATTAGTAGAAATCGGTTGATTTAATTCGTATATCAAACGAAATTGCAGGTGGTCTTGCAAATTTTCTCCAACGCCTGGCAGGTCATGTACGACGGGGATATTGAATTCTTGCAATAGTTTTGCTGGACCCACTCCCGATAGCTGAAGAATTTGTGGGCTCTGAATAGCTCCCGCGCTCAAAATAACTTCTTTAGTTGATCGAATTGTTTTTTTACTACCCTGTTGAATGAATTCAACCCCAACGGCTTTTCTATTTTCGAAAATGACCTTGCTGACTTGGCTGTTAGTCAGAATGGTGAGATTAGAGCGTTCTTTAGCCGGCTTTAAGTAGGCGACTGCAGCGCTACAACGCAATCCTTTGTGGGTGCTGAGTTGATAGTAGCCAACACCTTCTTGAGTCAGATTATTAAAGTCTTCGGTCTTAGGTACACCAAGTGCATTAGCTGCTTTGATAAACGCTTCTACCAAGGGATGCTTCTTGGGGATGGATGAAGCCTTTAATGGACCTGTTTTAGAGTGCAAAGGCTCGCCTAGTCGGTCATTGCCTTCCGCTTTCTTAAAGTAGGGCAAGACGTCATCCCAGCCCCAGCCTGGATTACCAAGATCGCGCCAGCCATCGTAATCCTCTTTCTGCCCACGAATAAAGATCAGGCCATTAATCGAACTTGATCCTCCCAAAGTTTTTCCACGTGGCCAATAGATTGGACGATCATTCATGGCGGGCTCGGGTTCAGTTTCAAACTTCCAATTAAATCTTGGATCCCACATGGTTTTTGCATAACCAATCGGAAGATGAATCCATGGTGACCAATCTTTAGGTCCGGCCTCGAGCAGGCAAACAGATATTTGAGGATTCTCAGATAGGCGATTTGCCAGCACTGAGCCAGAGGATCCTCCACCAACAATGATGTAGTCAAATAATTGATGTTCCATAGTCATAGCGTCTTAAGACTTTCTTAATCCTAGTATTTCTCTGGCTTGGGCTGGAGTAGCAACCGTACGGTTATATTTTGGTGCTAGTTCAGCGATGCGCGCTACGAGTTCAGCATTATCTTTTGCCAGCCTAGTCTTATCAAAGCGAGTGTTATCTTCAAGCCCAGTTCTCACATGGCCTCCTAATTCAAGTGTCCATTCATTCACAGGCAGTTGATAGCGCGCAACTCCTGCTGCACACCAAGTGGCATCTGGCATGACTGCTTTTAATTCCGAAATGAGGAATTCTAGAATGGAACGCCTTGCAGGCATGGCATTTGGGATACCCATCACAAATTGCACATGGGCCGGAGCTTTTAAGAGGCCTCGTTCAATGAGGTTTGCCGCGTTATAAAGCATGGCTAGATCAAACACTTCAATTTCAGCTTTGATTTCATGCTTGAGCATTTCACCAGCTAGACCATCAACAAATTCTGGAGGATTCTCATAAATACCGTTGGGAAAATTCACTGAACCCGTCGCTAGTGAAGCCATATCGGGACGATGAAAGAGCATACCTCCACGCGCAGATTGATCTCTCCCGCGGCCACCAGTAGAGAATTGCACAATCATCCCTGGACAATGTTTTTGAATACCCACCTGTACTTCGGCATATAAGTCTGGATCTGAACTAGGACTTTCATCTGGATTACGGACATGAATATGAGCAAGGGTTGCTCCT
>CAJARE010000364.1 GCA_903944255.1 uncultured beta proteobacterium | reverse complement strand
TAGAGAACTGCTTCATTAACGCTTTTGGCATTGCGGGCAGAAATAGGTGGAACGCTGCCCCTGGACAATTTGCTTGATCGGGGTTTTACAAATCTTACAGGGCTGATCCTTACGATCATAGGCCTTGGTTTGCACCATGAAATATCCAGGATTACCTTCGCTGTTCACAAAATCTTTCAAACTACTACCACCAGCCTCAATCGCCTTTTGTAATATGAGGCGCACTGCATTGGCCAAACGAATACATTCAGGACGAGTGAGTTTTCCAGCTGCTTTAGCAGGATGAATCTTTGCCTCGAATAGACTTTCTGAACAATAAATATTGCCGACGCCAACTACTGCTTGACCCGCTAATAAAAACTGTTTCACTGCAATACTGCGTCTGCGAGACCGCTCATACAAAATACGGCCACCTAGATCTCCAGCAAACTCTGGAGCAAATGGTTCTGTGCCCAACTTTTGTAACAAGGCGTTTTCATCAATCGTGCCTTTTGTATTAGGGTGCCATAAAACTGCGCCAAACTTTCTGGGGTCATGCAAACGCAAACTCAACTTACCGAACTCAAAAGTGACTCGATCATGTGGCTTTAACAAATCCGAACTGGGCAATACCCGGAGGGTTCCCGTCATTCCCAAATGTAAGAGTAAATATCCCGTATCTAAGGCCATTAACAAATACTTGCCCCTACGTTCGATTGAGTGGACTTTTTGATCCTGCAAGATCTTGGGTAAATTGCGTGGTACTGGCCAACGTAAGCGCCCATCAATCACTTTGACGGCACTAATCTTGCGCCCTATCAAATGAGGCGCAATTCCTAATCGGGTGACTTCTACCTCTGGGAGTTCTGGCATAAATGGATTGTAGATTCGCAGATTAGAATGTGCTTATGAGTAAATTAAGACTGAAGCCACTTTTGCAGGGTTTACTGTTGACTGCACTGGCTACCGGAGTGATTCTTCCAGCCCACGCCCAAAGTAACGGCCTGGAGTCTGGGGAGGCCGTTTTTGAGGTGCTCGCCTCTGAGATTGCCTTGCAACGGGGGGAGGCAGGGCTTGCCTTTAATACCTATCTAGAAATGGCTCGCCAGTACAAAGATCCTCGTCTTGCCCAAAGAGCCATGGAAATTGCCATTACGAATGGCTCCCCTACATTAGCGCTTCAGGCAGCTCAATCTTGGGATAGCTTAACGCCGGCCTCAGATACCAAGCCTAAAGAAGTCCTAGTTACCCTGCTGATCCTCAGCGATCGCTGGTCAGATGCTATTAAGCCTGCAATTAATTTATTAAAGCAACAAACCCCTGCTCAACAAGAAAATACATTAAAGCAATTACAAAGTTTGCTTGCAAAAGCAAAAGATGAATCGGAAGCTTTAAATGCTTTTTATGAAATCGCTTCTACGATCAAGCTTCCACCAAACGACGCTACCCTGATATACACCTATGCAATGGCAGCAGAAAAAGTGGGCCGTTTAGATGTCATGGAAAAAACATTACGTGAAATTTTGCGTAAAAATCCGAATGATGTCAATGCGCTGAATGCTTTAGGTTACTCATTAGCAGATCGAAATCTCAAATTATCAGAAGCCTTTATCTTGATTAATAAGGCTCATCAACTATCACCAAAAGATGGATTTATCTTAGACAGTCTGGGTTGGGTCAATTTTCGTCTTGGTAAAAATGCCATTGCTTTGGAGCAGCTACAACAAGCATTTAACATCAAACCTGAGGCCGATATTGCCGCACATGCTGGTGAAGTATT
Source organism: uncultured beta proteobacterium (assembly GCA_903944255.1). Classification (GTDB taxonomy): domain Bacteria; phylum Pseudomonadota; class Gammaproteobacteria; order Burkholderiales; family Burkholderiaceae; genus Polynucleobacter. The sequence goes on along the minus strand of CAJARE010000364.1, from coordinate 13,836 downwards.
GTGGGTCATGAACCAACCCGAACAAGCTGAAGAGATGTGGCGACAAGGGCAAAAATTGGATGCTAACAATGCAACCTTAAAAGAAACTTTAAAACGTTTAAAGCCCACATGGTCAGTTGCAGAGCGCGTCTCTAAGGGTTCATGGGACGGTCGCTTTGCAGTGAAAGTTACGGGCCTAACCAATGCTCAAAATCAAGGTGGATCTGGTGGCTTTACTTTGACGCAAGATGAACTAAAGGACATCCTAGAGATACGTAATCCCGTTGGAGGCTCAATAGCCAAAATTACGATTACTCCGGGGGAAGCGAGTCTTGAGCGTGATGGAAAAGTAGTGACGGCAGTTGATGCGGACTCTCTTGTTCAAAATGCTTTGGGACTTCCCTTGCCTGCGCGTGGCCTATCTGATTGGTTGCGCGGCCAAATACGTCCCGGCAGTAACGCGAGCTTAGAACGAAATAGCAAAGGACAAGTCAGCAAAATTGATCAAGATGGTTGGAATTTAATTTATAGCTGGGATGATTCAAATCGCTTAGAAAAGTTATTGATGACTCGAAGCTCTAATGTGGGGTCGATTGATATTCGCTTAGTGTTTGATCGCCCTAATGACTAAATTATCTTTACAATCTCTAGAGCTGTGTTCGCCAGCTAAACTCAACCTCTTTCTACATATTGTTGGTCGCAGATCTGATGGATATCATTTACTGCAATCCGTATTCCAACTCATCGATTGGTGCGATACGGTCACCCTCAAACTCATTCCCCAAAACGCAGTACGGCGCATTGATCCTATTCCGGGTATAGCTCCAGATCAAGATTTAGTAGTGCGCGCTGCGAACTTACTAAAAGATTTTTGCCATATTCAAACTGGTGTTGAAATTGGTCTTCAAAAAAATATTCCAATGGGTGCTGGTTTAGGCGGAGGCTCTTCAGATGCAGCCACAACCTTGATTGGCTTAAATGCTTTATGGGATCTTAGGCTCGACAAACAAACCTTAAGCACATTAGGATTAAAACTGGGGGCCGATGTACCCTTTTTCATCTTTGGAAAAAATGCCTTTGTTGAAGGTATTGGCGAACAAATTCAAGAAATTACCTTGGAAACTAAAGACTTTTTGGTGATTTTTCCGAATCAAGGTATTGCTACTGCAAGCATTTTTCAAGACCCTGAATTGACCCGAGATCATGCTCCGATTACAATTGATGGCTTTCTTGCATCGCCACAGTTAAAACAATCGAATGATTGTCAGGCAGTAGCGGTGCGAATATGCCCTGAAGTGAAGCAAGCTTTAGATTGGATTAGCCAGGCAATACCGGGTTCTGAACCCAGAATGTCAGGCTCTGGAAGTAGCGTTTTTGCCGTTTTAGACCCTAAGACCAATAGCGCAAAACTCCAAAATCTTTTGCAAACGCTCCCCAAAGGGTGGGTAGGTAGGATTGTTCGGGGCTTAAATAAAAATCCCGCTTACAATTTGATTTCTTCAGAATGACCTGTAGGGGAATCGCCAAGCTGGTTAAGGCACTGGATTTTGATTCCAGCATGCGAAGGTTCGAATCCTTCTTCCCCTGCCAATACTGTAGAAATAACTAAGAAAACACTCGACCCTAACCCTCATTGAAAAGCCTATGTCCGCCCCCATGAACGCTGATTTATTGACTATTTTTACAGGCAACGCAAATCCCGTTTTAGCAAAGGCTGTTGCCAAAGAGCTAAATCTCCAAATGGGTAAAGCCTTTGTGGGTCGATTTTCGGATGGTGAAATTCAGGTTGAAATTCAAGAAAACGTCCGCGGTAAAAATGTAGTGGTCATTCAATCTACATGCGCTCCAACAAACGATAACTTGATGGAGCTGATGATCATGATTGATGCTCTAAAACGAGCATCAGCAAGCCGTATCACCGCCGTGATTCCTTACTTTGGATATGCAAGGCAGGATCGTCGCCCACGCTCTGCTAGGGTCGCTATTTCGGCGCGTATCGTGTCCAATATGTTGCAATCGGTTGCTGGTATTGAAAGGGTTCTGACAATGGATCTGCATGCAGACCAAATCCAGGGCTTCTTTGATATTCCCGTTGATAACATCTATTCCTCCCCGGTTCTTCTGGCCGACTTACAGGCCCAAAAGAGCCAAAAAGACCTCATCATTGTTTCTCCAGATATTGGGGGTGTTGTTAGAGCTCGCGCTATGGCCAAGCAATTAGGCACAGATTTGGCGATTATTGATAAACGGCGCCCCAAAGCAAATGTCTCTGAAGTAATGCACCTGATAGGCGAAGTAGAAGGCCGTCATTGCGTCATCATGGATGACATCATCGATACTGGTGGAACCCTCTGTAAGGCCGCTGAAGCCCTTAAAGAGCGTGGCGCTAAGGGTGTTACTGCCTACTGTACTCACGCTGTCCTTTCTGGTGGAGCAGTCGCTCGTATCGCGGCCTCTGAATTGGACGAATTAGTGGTAACTGACACTATTCCCTTGACTCCAGAAGCCATGAAAGTACCAAAAATACGTCAGCTCAGTGTTGCGCCTATCTTGGCCGAAACCTTGTCCCGCATTAGTAAGGGCGATTCGGTCATGTCCATGTTTGCCGAATAAGCTCAAAATACCGTTTTATCCCGCTTTTTTGGTAGTTTTGAGGCATTTGTAGGCAAAAATCCCCATTCCCACGATATAATCGAAGGCTTTTCCGTTTGGTCGCGAACGGAAATTAACCTTAAAAGGGAATTAAATATGAAAGTTGTAGCCTTTGAAAGAAGCGTACAGGGAACGGGTGCGAGCCGCCGTCTGCGCAATTCCGGTAAAACTCCGGGAATCGTTTACGGTAGTAAAGATCCAGCCTTGGTCATTGAGTTAGACCATAACGCACTGTTTCATGCTCTCCGCAAGGAAGCATTTCACTCATCTATTTTGGATTTGGAAGTTGGCGGTAAGACACAACAAGTGTTGTTACGTGATTACCAAATGCATCCATTTAAACCATTGGTATTGCATATTGACTTCCAGCGCGTATCTGCGACTGAGAAAGTCCATATGCGCATTCCATTGCACTTCACTAATGCTGAAACTTCAGCTGCTGTAAAACTGCAAGGTGCTGCTATTAGCCATATCCTCAACGACCTCGAAGTGTCTTGCTTACCAGCAGACTTACCTGAGTTTATTGAAGTGGACTTGAGCAAAATTGAAGTGGGTCACTCTATTCATGCTAAAGACGTTACATTGCCAAAAGGGGTTACATTGGTATTACACGTTTCACAAGAGAATCCAGTGATTGCAAACGCACGTATTCCAACTGTTAAAGCCGCTGAAACTGAAGAAGCTGCAGCACCTGCTGCTGCCGCTCCTGCTGCCGCTCCTGCTGCTGATGCCAAAGATAAGGCCTAATGATTTAAATCTGCCTACTTTGCAAAAGAAGGCCCGCGCAAGCGGGCTTTCTTTTTTCTCTTTTGTGCAAAAGTACTTATATCTTTAAACTCCCACCATGACTAAATTAATTGTTGGCCTAGGCAATCCAGGAGAAGAGCATGATGATGATCGGCATAATGCCGGCTTCTGGTTTGTTGATGCCTTGGCAAAACAATTAGGCGCCCGCTTTGAAAGCGAAAAACGCTTTCACGGAAAAGTAGCTAAAGGCAAATGGGAAGGGAGTGATCTTTATCTCCTCAAGCCCAATACTTATATGAATTTGAGTGGGCAGGCCGTTGGGGCACTCTGTCGTTTTCATAAAATCACAGCAGCAGAAATATTGGTTGTTCAAGATGAGCTCGATTTAAAGCCAGGCACGGCTCGGATTAAATTAGGTGGTGGCACTGGGGGTCATAATGGCCTAAAAGATATCCAAGCCCACCTGGGAACTCCTGATTACTGGCGCTTGCGCCTTGGCATCGGTCATCCAAGAGACTTGGCTGGTGATGGACAAGCAATGGATGTAGCAGATTACGTTTTACGTAGACCGCAACTATCAGAACAAAAACAGATTGATGAGAGTATTCAGAATGGTTTGCAAATTTTGCCGCTTTTCTTAAAAGGCGATACAGCAGCTGCCATGCTAGAGCTGCACTCTAAGACTTAAGCCGACTCAGTCTTTTTCTTGGCCACTAGTAAGTTGTATTTAGCCATTAGTTGCATTTGGTTTTCTTTATGCGCTGGATCAAATGGGATGCAGTCTACAGGGCATACCTGACGACATTGAGGCGTATCGTAGTGCCCTACACATTCAGTGCACTTATCTGGGTGAATCTCATAAATCTCTAGGCCCATGTAAATGGCGTCATTAGGGCACTCAGGCTCACATACATCACAGTTGATGCATTCGTCCGTAATCATTAAAGCCATAGAGGGCTATTGACCTGACTTGTTATTTAACTCGTTCGCAGCAGTCTTTTTGACTAGCCATTTTTCGACGGATGGAAAAACGAACTTACTTACGTCACCACCCATGGAGGCAATTTCACGTACAAAAGTACCTGAAATAAATTGGTATTGGTCAGAAGGCGTTAAAAACAATGTCTCCACATCAGGCAATAGGTAACGATTCATACCAGCCATCTGAAATTCATATTCGAAATCAGACACAGCACGTAAACCACGCACTATCACACGGGCATGATGATCGCGAGCAAAGTCTTTTAATAAACCATTAAAGCCAACAACCTTCACATTTGAATAATGACCCAATACTTCCTTGGCAATATCAATACGCTCTTCAAAAGTAAAGAAAGGATGCTTACTTCGACTAGAGGCAACGCCCACAATCAGCTCATCAAAAATACTAGATGCGCGACGGACCAAATCCTCATGACCACGAGTAAAAGGGTCAAATGTTCCTGGGTATACAGCGACAGTCATAAATCTCCTAAGGCTTTATCAGCTACAGGCAAGAGTTTAGCCTCTTCTACTCCGAAATAGACAAGCTTTTACAGCCCCTGCCTCTAAGTATTTTCCACAATGCCACTCAGGGATCAGGGCTTCTACTTCCTCACGCCTTCGGCTAGCGGGAAATTCCACATAAATACCTCCACCAGCAGAGTCGTCGCAAACCCTAGATGCCCCAATGATCGAGTGGTCTAATAATGCAAAATCCTGAAAAGGAGGGTCTATAAAAATCAAATTGCTGGAATGATCAGCTTGTTGCTTTAAAAACTCCAAACCATCTTTATGTAAGATTTCTACTGTGCTAGAAACTGGTGTCGATAACAAAAGTTTAAGATTTGCTTGCAAATTGACATATGCTTTTTTATCTTTTTCTAAAAGAATTACCGCCTCTGCATTACGGGATGCTGCCTCAAATCCCAATGCACCGGTACCAGCAAATAAATCTAAGCAGCGTAAGCCGCTTAAGTCTTGTCCAAGCCAATTAAATAGCGTTTCCCGAATACGGTCAGTACTTGGTCTTAGCCCAGGCAAGTCCAGCACCGAGAGCAAGCGACTACGCCAAAGACCGCCGATGATTCTGACTTTCTTAGGTGGCTCGGCTGTTTTATGCATGCGCCATTAAGGAGAAGTTTTGCTCTTAGCACCCAAGACCACAATCTTCATACGATCCATCGCAAGATATTTTTGAAATGCAGCAGTCACTTGTTCTAGGGTAACGGCTTCAACCTGTTTGGTCCAAATCTCCATGGTATCGATAGGAAGATCATTCCAAGCAATCGAGGAAACGTTATCTAATAATTTACGGTTGTTATCAATGCGCAAAGGATAACCATTGACTAGATTAGACTTTGCAGCCAACAGCTCAGACACTGAGGGTCCATCAGCAATAAATTTTGCAATCGTCGAACTGAGGACTTCAAGCGCTAATGTTCCTTGATCATTTTTGGTCTGCAAGCCAGCTTGAAAAATGCCAGTATCTTTTCCAGGGGCAAAGTAACTAAATACACTATAGGCAAGACCCCTCTTTTCTCGCACCTCAGACATCAAACGAGATACAAAACCACCGCCTCCAAGCACGTAATTGCCGACCAACAAAGGAAAGTAATCAGGATTATTACGCTCAATGGCTGTCATACCCATCACGATATGCGCCTGCTGACTATCGAACGGAATTTGAATTTCACGCTCTGATAGGCCTTCTATGGGGGATCGTCTAAGTGTTGGCAATGCTGCAATAGCAGGGCCAGACTGTGGAAGCTTCTTTAATAATAGTTGCGCAATCTCGGCAGCTTGTGTGCGATCGACATCCCCAACAATGCTAATGATGATCCGATCACCACGATAAAACGTTTTATGAAATTGCATTAAGTCAGAAACAGTAACTGAACTCACCGATTTGACTGATGGAGAATTGCCTAAGGGATAGTTGCCATAGACTGATTTTTTAAACCTGCGATCGAGTACAAACTCTGGTTTTGTTTCTGCTTCAAGTAAATTTGTGATTGAGCGTTGCTTTTCACGCTCCAGAATTTTGGCGTCATATAAAGGCGAGCTGAGCATGGTCGCGGCCAACTGGACTGCTCTATCTCGCAAGTCTTTACGACTCAAGCTCCGAATACGCATAATCGTGCGTTCCCCGCCTGCCGATACGCCAATACTGGCACCCAAGTCAGCAATCTCATCGGCAATCTGTGCCTCAGTCCATACACCCTTATCACCACGCGCACCATAATTCATGAGGCCTGCAGCCATATCAGCCAAGCCACTCTTATTGCTTGGGTCGTAGCGGTCACCCGCATCAATACTGATTTCAATATCTACCATGGGTAAGGCTTTGGTTTGAACCAGAAATACCTTGGCACCCTTGTATGAGTCCAATTTTTCAATCGGCAAAATTGCATATGCGCTGTGGATAAGACCTAGCGTCAGAATGACAAGCCATAATCCTCTATTGAGAGTACGCATTATTTACTCCCCTTAGCTACTTGAATTTTACGTGGCTGAGGATCTAATGTAGCAATTGTCAAACCTTCATCTACTAAATATTTTTTAGCTACTGCCTGTACCTGGGCGGGTGTAATGGTTTGCATTTTCTCTAACATGTAATCAATGTCTTTCCAAGAAAAGCCTGCCATCTCATTACTACCAATTTCCATTGCCTGCCCAAAGATTGAGTCTCGTTTATATATTTGGTTAGACAGAATACGTACTTTTATACGCTTGAGTTCAGACTCCAAAATTCCTTTTTGCTTAAGCTCTTCAAGGGCTTTCCGAATGCTCGCCTGTGCTTGAGCGACCGTCTTCCCTTTGGCCATAGTTGCATTAATCAGAAATAACTCTGGCCCACGAGAAATCATGTCGTAACCCACGCCGACATCATTGACGACTTTCTCTTGCTTGACCAAAACTCGATTAAGGCGAGCATTGTCATAACCATCTAAGACGGCTGTTAAAAGTTCTAGGGCATATGGCTCTGGATCATCTAACTTACCTGGCTCAAGACGGGGAACCTTCCAGGCCATGGCTATCTGAGCGCTATCGACTGGAGCCTTTACCTCTACTTGCTTGATACCTCTTTGGGGTGGCTCAATTTGCGGCTTACGCACTGGCAATTCATGGGGAGAAATAACACCGTAATATTGTTGCACCAGCCTCAACATATTCTGTGGATCCACATCACCAGTGATAACAACAGTTGCATTATTTGGCGCATACCAACTACGATACCAATCGCGCGCATCAACTGCCTTCATATTCATCAGATCATTCATCCAGCCGATGACAGGATAGCGATAAGGTGAGCTCATGAAGGCCGTAGCCATTAATGCCTCATTGAGAAGGCTACTTGGATTATCTTCTGTACGAAGACGACGCTCCTCCATGATGACCTGAATTTCTTTATCAAACTCCGCATCATCAAAACTCAGATTCGACATACGATCAGCTTCAAGCTTCATCACTTCCTCAAGCTTTGACTTTTCTACTTGCTGAAAATAGGCAGTGTAATCACGCGATGTAAATGCATTCTCGCGACCACCCACTGCAGCAACTAAACGAGAAAAATCTCCTGACTTCACTTTTTTAGTGCCCTTAAACATCATGTGCTCAAGCACATGAGCTACGCCTGTTCTGCCATTAGTCTCATCTATAGAGCCGGCACGGTACCAAACCATATGAGCAACCGTAGGGGCGCGATGATCTTCCCTCACAATGAGTTTGAGGCCATTACTCAGATTAAATTCATGAGTTTGTGGAGGATTACTGGCCGAAGCCCACGCTAATGGGCTAACTAGTAGTAAGGAAAAGAAAAAACGGAGTAAATTAGATCGCATCTGCTAAATCACCATATCCCAAGAATTAAATTGATAAGATGCAAGGTTTAAATTGTATCGATTATGTTCGGCTTACGTAAAACTCTCGGATCTCTTTTCAAATCTAGCAAGACTGATGAAGCTTGGTTTGATGCTCTAGAAGAATCACTGATTCAAAGTGATGTAGGCCTTCCTACGACCGAACAATTGATTGCTAAATTACGAAAAGCCGCAAAGTCTGAAGGGGCTTCCAGCTCAGAAGATCTGCAATCACTGCTCATTACCGAGGTCAGTGAGCTTTTGAGACCCCTAGAACCCTTCCCAAATCCCTTATTCATCACTGAAAAAAGTTCTATTCCAGAGGTTTGGCTGGTGGTGGGGGTGAATGGTGCGGGCAAGACAACTACTATTGGCAAGCTGTGCCGCCTTTTTCAGGCACAGAATAAATCTGTGCTGCTTGCTGCCGGAGATACCTTCAGGGCTGCTGCTCGCAACCAATTACAAGAATGGGGCGGCCGTAACCAAGTCGACGTCATCACTCAAGAAGGTGGAGATGCCGCTGCAGTGGCTCATGATGCAATTCATTCAGCAATCTCTCGTAAAAGCGATATTCTTATTATTGATACTGCAGGTCGGCTTGCCACTCAAGACCACTTAATGGAAGAGCTCAAAAAAGTAAAACGCGTCATCGGCAAGGCACTTCCTGGCGCGCCACACCATACCTTATTGGTGCTTGATGGCAATACTGGTCAAAATGGTTTAAGCCAGGTAAAGGCATTTCATACTGCTCTGGGGCTTACTGGAATCATTGTGACAAAGCTCGATGGCACTGCAAAAGGTGGCGTGATTTGTGCCTTGGCTCACACTCTAGAAGAAGGCCCCAAACCAGCAGTTTTAGCCCTCGGCAAAGGGGAAGGTATTGATGATTTAGCCCCCTTTACAGCAGGGCAATATGCCACTGAATTATTCAATTAAATCAATAAGTTATAGACCTTCATCCGGTTTAGCACTCTCTTGACAAGAGTGCTAAAATAGTCTTCTATTAACACCTTATATTGATCAAAAAAATGGTTCAAAAGAAATCTGACAACCCGAATATGCAAAGGCTGCCTGTGGCGCAGGCTGCAGCGGCGTCCGCATTTCCAATGTTGCCATCCCTTGGGGTTGGCACTCTCGATTCTTACATTGCGTATGTAAACCGCGTACCAATGCTGAGTGCTGCGGAAGAGTTACATCTTGCGCAAGAATTTCGTCGTACTGAAAATGTAGACGCTGCTAAAACTTTAGTGCTTTCTCATTTACGTTTAGTTGTTTCTGTGGCTCGTCAATATCTTGGATATGGTATTCCGCATGCAGACCTGATTCAAGAAGGCAATATTGGCTTGATGAAAGCTGTAAAACGTTATGACCCAAATAACGGCGCTCGTTTAGTGTCCTATGCAATTCATTGGATCAAAGCAGAAATACACGAGTACATCCTAAAAAATTGGCGCTTAGTAAAAGTGGCAACGACTAAAGCACAACGCAAATTATTTTTTAATCTCCGCAGCAATAAACCTACCTTAAGTGCACTCACCCCAGCTGAGATTGAGGCTTTGGCAAAGGCTTTAGATGTCAAAGGTTCTGATGTAAAAGAAATGGAAATGCGTCTTGCAGGTGGCGATATTGCACTAGAGGGCGATGACAATGATGAAGATTCTGCTTATGCTCCGATTGCATGGCTTGCTGATAATCGTCAAGAGCCTACAGAGATGATGGCCCACGCTGAAACAGATGCTTTGCAAGGTCCCCAATTGGATCAAGCCTTAATGGCCTTAGATGAGCGCAGTCGCGATATTGTGCAATCACGCTGGTTGGCAATGGATGCTGAAGGTAAGGGCACCAAAACACTGCATGATCTTGCCAGTGAATATGGTATTTCTGCTGAACGTGTTCGTCAAATTGAAACTGCTGCGCTCAAAAAGATGCGCGGTATGTTGCAAGCAGCTTAAACCAACTCTTTCCTCTTTTACTTTAAGAGTTCATTCAAGTCATGTGCCAAGGTCTCAGGACCTTGTGCATGCTTGATATACAAACGTAAACGCCCCTCAGGATCAAAGGCATAACTGCCTGCCGTATGATCCATGGTGTAAGAGCCTGGACTCGTGCCAGGTACTTTTCGATAGTAAATCTTAAAGTCTTTAGCGACCTTTTCTAAGGACGCATCGTCAGCTGGTCTTAATCCCAAAAAGCGCTTATCAAATGCAGGCACATACTGCTTCAAAATTGCAGCAGTATCGCGCTCAGGATCGACTGTCACAAAGAGAACCTGAACCTTGTCAGCCTTAGGCCCCAAGAATGTCATCACCTGCTGTATCTCAGTTAGGGTAGTAGGACAAACATCAGGGCATTGGGTGTAACCAAAGAACATCACCACAACCTTGCCCTTAAAGTCTGCTAGGGTTCTCACCTTTCCATCGGGATCTAACAAGCTAAAGTCTTTTCCAAATGCTGTTCCACCAGTAATATCGATATTCTTAAATTCTGGCTTAGGGCTGCATGCAGCTAAAGTCAACAATAAGAACGTAATAAAACCAGCACGTAGAAAAGTAAGGTTCATATTAGAGGAAATAATGGTCAACTAGTAATGCTACAAATAGTAGCGATAAATAGGTAATGGAGAAGCGAAAAGTTTTCTTCGCCAAAGCATCGCTATAAGAAATGAATAATGCAATCACATAGAATAAAAATATCAAACCCAAAATAATGGCGGAAACTAAATACACTATGCCGCTCATGCCGTAAATATAAGGAAGCAAAGTAGCAGCAATCAATATCAAGGTGTAGAGCAAGATATTGAGCAAGGTAAATTGCTCGCCATGCGTCACAGGCAGCATTGGTAATCCAGATTGCACATAGTCATCTCGACGATACAGTGCGAGAGCCCAGAAATGAGGGGGCGTCCAGACAAAAATAATGAGTACTAAGAGCCAAGCTTCGGCAGAAACTGTATTGGTTACAGCGGCCCATCCAAGTGCCGGTGGCATCGCCCCTGAAAGACCACCAATGACAATATTTTGCGGTGTGGCAGGCTTTAACAACCAGGTATAAATCACTGCATAACCAACAAATGTTGCCAAGGTCAGCCACATCGTTAATGGGTTACAAAAAATCCACAAAATGATCATCCCCAGTGAGCCTAGGATGATTGAAAAAATGATGATGTGAAAAGGTGTTACCTCGCCGGTAGCTGAAGGTCGCCAAGCAGTCCTTTTCATCTTGGCATCTACTGCTTGCTCTATCAAACAATTGACTGCAAAAGCAGCGCTAGCGAGCAACCAAATGCCTACAATTCCACCGATGAGGATGGAATAAGGGACCATGCCAGGGGTTGCTAAAAACATCCCTATGACTGCACAGAAGACGGCGAGCTGTGTCACTCTGGGCTTCGTTAAAACCCAGTACTGACGCCAACGCGGCATAGCCACCTTTGCAGATAATTGAGGAGTGCTCATAATGACTTTGCCATCTTCATTTGCATTGGTGATTTCCAAGAAGCCCACTGACTCATTCTGACTAAGCAGAATACTAAAGCGGCTGAGCCTGCGGTATGCAATAAAGCGGCTAACAAAGGCCACTGAAAAATGACATTAGAAATACCAGTAATCACTTGTAATAAGAGCAATGCGATGAGTAGTTTGGCAAAACCCTTCAGGAGTGGTGTTGCTGGGGTTGCTAAGCAATAGGCTTTTACACCTAAAAATCCTAGGCAGAACAAGACAAGCACAGCAAATACACGGTGGGCCCAATGAATAGTTTGTAGGGCCACTGGAGAGATAAACTCCCCCTGAGCATTAAGGCCTAACTCACGCCATAGAGAAAAGCCTTCAGCCCAATTCGTTTCTGGCCAAGCGGAGCCTAAACAAGTTGGAAAATCGGGGCACGCTAATACAGCATAGTTTGTACTGACCCAGGCACCCAAAAAAACCTGCATGGATAAGACTAAAAATGAAGCCACAATCAATAGAGCAGGCAAAAGACGAATGCGTAATGTACGAACAGAAGATGTAGCCTCTTCCCATGCTTGCTGTGCATAGGCAGTTAAACAAGCGAACAGAACTAAAGCCAGCATGAGATGAATCGTAACGATGATGGGTTGTAGCTTGAGTGTCACAGTCCAAGCGCCAAAGGCACCTTGAATACAAACCAGTAAAAGTAAGCCCAAGCTAGCAATGAAAGGTGTCCGCCCCATTGACTTGAGCTTTTTGAAAGCGATTCCGACCTGTAACAAAATTAAAGCTCCCACTGTCATTGCCAGATAGCGATGAATCATTTCAATCCACGCCTTCATTACCGTCACAGGCCCGGTAGGCAAGGCGCTTTCAGCCTGCTGAATATCACTCAAAGCATGAAATGGCGTTGAAGTGCCATAGCATCCAGGCCAATCGGGACAGCCTAAACCAGAATCTGTCAAACGGGTAAAAGCTCCAAACACAATCAAATCAAAAGTCACAAACACTACAACCCAATTTAATTTTTGAAAGAAGCTATAGCCAGACCTCGTCCAAAGATATGCCAAGGGAATCCCTGCAAACAATACTGCAATAGCCCCCATTTCTAAAAGTAATACGAGATCTGGCATTACAATTTTTCGCCCTTGTGATTCAGCTTCAATAGCTTTTCTAAATCTTTTTTCATGCCAGCAAATTCTTTTGGAGAATTCGTCACCGGGAAGAGCATCATCTTTGCAGGACTAGGATCAATTAATTGAATCTGCTGACCAGATCCTTCTTTATTAAGCCAATCTTCAAATTGCGCCTTGAGCTGTGGGTCTGTTGGCAAAGTCACAATCTTTAAACCAGCAGATTGTTCGTCATAAACTTTTGTGACCTCAGGGTCTACTGACTTTCCATCAGTGTTGACCCATAGTAGTTGTACCCGCTTACTCTCTCTGCCCATCGCCACCTTTACCTGACGCATTAAAAATAATGCTTCAATACATTCAGCATCTTTCATCTGACAATCGCTGGCAGGGCGAGCAATTAACATTGTCCACTTTCCCTGAGTAGAAACACGGAGCCAGGCAGGATTGAGTTCTTGTGCGGGATACACTAAAGTTCCAAAGTTTGTTTTTCCACCTGCAGGCTTAAAGACGTAATAAGCCAAATAAGAAGCGATGACTGGTGAAGCACAGGCAAGCAATAACAACAGCATTTGGATGCGACCACGGCGTGTGCGCGCATTGATTGCTGCATCAGTCTGTGACGCCGGAATTAATAACTCTTTATCACTCACTCTTAATCCCCATTTGTAACGCCTTGGCGCCGATATTGACGATAGCCACTAATGAACCAAAATAAGAAACCGCATACTGCCAGTGCAAACCACTGGAATGCATAAGCATAATGGCGATCCACTCCTGTCGTCAGGGGTGCCCACTCTCTAAGTAGGCCATCATCGATACCTGTGTCATTCTCACGCAAAATAAATGGGCTTTGAGTCCAGCCATGTAGCTTGCCATTACCCTCTAAATCAAAGTTTTGTTCGATACGAGGCTTACTAGCATCAACAGGACCTTTAGCATCGCCTAAAGCATATACCTTGCCAGGGTGGGCAAATACAATGCCCTCAATATTGATGGTGTTTGCTGGCGTTTTAACCGTTGGCAAAGACTCTC
>CAJARE010000363.1 GCA_903944255.1 uncultured beta proteobacterium | reverse complement strand
TGAGCAAAATACTATGTATAGCCGTGCCTATAACTAAGGTGGTTACTTTGGGGGTATGGGTACGGTGGGATCTGTATTTCAGGAAATCAATAGGGGGTACCCCTACTTTCTTGGTAAATTACGAAAAAGGAGAGTGCATGGACTGGAATCTCACCACTAACAAACAAATTATTAATTTCTTGTTTATCTATGTCCTTAAAATCAAGGCATGAGATCTTTAAGATAAGCTCGTATTAGTAAGGGGAAATAGGGATCGGTATGACAGAATTAAATCTCCAAAGATTTATTGAGGCCCAAGAGGAGCCAATGTTGGGCTGGGTTCTGACTGAACTCAGGTCTGGAGAAAAGAAAATGCACTGGATGTGGTTTATTTTCCCCCAAGCATACGGTTTGGGGGAAAGCAATAATGCGAAATTGTATGGCATTCGCTCACTAAATGAAGCAAAACAATACTGGGAGCATCCAATACTTGGGGAGCGACTACGGCAATGCATTAAATTGGCGCTTGATTCTGATAAGACAGCACTAGGATTATTTGGTAAAGAAATTGATGCTGTAAAGTTCCAGTCTTGCCTGACTTTATTTTTACAGGTTGCACCACTAAATGAGTTGCTTCAGGTAGCCCTTCAACGATTCTTTTCCGAAAAATTGGATAACAAAACTTTAGAAATAATTAGAAGATCTCTATAGCAAATCACGCCCGCCTATTAATACCAATTCGTCCTAATTATTTATGTAACTTTATCTATGCTTTTGTACAAGGTATTTAGCCAGTTAAATCTTTCTTTGACAGTTGGCATATCAACTTTTATTTCTAAAATACCTTCGTTGACTAGATTTCTAATATGTGTACTCATAGAGAAAATCCACAATGTGTTAAAAGGAGAGTCATTGACTTTCACAGAAAAAAATGGGTCTGGCTTGCCCTCTGGGTGCATTGAATCCCAAAATATAATGAGGGGCCTTATTTCCACATTTGGATCTAGCGCCTTCATCTTAATTAATACCTTTTTTGCAGGCTCTTGACGCAATGTATTGGTTTCTGGATCAAATTGCACATTCCATCTTGCAATTCGATAAGGAATTAGCTCCTCCTCTGATTCGCTCAGCGGAATCTTACGTCCACTAAATGCGTGAGCAGACCAATTTTTAATTTCTGTTTGAAAATGAACTGGTATTTCATTTTCAATAATCTGAATCCAGCGATCTAGTCGTTTTCCTTTTTGGGTCCCCTGTGTACATACTTCAGTAATAATAGTTGGGCTTAAATTATTTCTTTCGGCAAAATCTAAAAATAAAGCAGAGGCAAATTCTTCACCCATAACAGCATTAACAGAAGTTGCGTGACCTATGCTTTGAGGCACTTTTCTATCGTAAAAATCTATTAGTGCGGGTAGATTTAACTTTCGCTGTGAGTCCATACTGCAAGTCCTTTTTTTTCTAGTCTGCTGTAATACAACCTCTCGGAGTATTCTGGCCAAATTTTCTCCCGAAAATATCCACCCCTCGAATCTCTACCACCCGAGATTAGTATTTCAGGAATTCCCGCTTTGTGATTCATAACTATGCGTCCAAATATTTTATTTCTTGCATAGTAACTGGTCCAATTGCCCCCAAACGCATCGCCTGGTTGAATTATTGCGACACCTTTTGGTCTTATATTGTGTGAATAATAAAAATCTTGATAAGAGAAACATCCATCATCGCATACATACAAAAACACTAATGGTTCATACACGTGCAGCTTAGTAGCTCTATCGCTGTGAGCATATGTCCTGTTACCTCTTTTAGGCTCAAATATTGTGAGAATTGCAAAAAAATCTTTTGGCGCCAAGCCGAACGATGGATCTCCGTCCTCATCTTGTAGTTTTTCACCATCAAAAAGATGATCGCCCATTAAATCACTTTTGCTAAATTCTGCTTGAAATACTCTATTAAAGGCTCCAAAAGTATTGGATTCATTAATAAACTCATAAATTCTTTCTTTTTCAACAGACTGCCATAAGCAGAGATTGTCTACATACACAAAGCTGTGGCTATAGCCCATACATAGACTCATTACGTCACCATCAAAACCACATGCTGGGTAATAGATTGAGTCTTTAAAAACATCAGAAAAATTTATAGATTTTCCAACACGGTAACTATTGAGCCAACTTGGAATAGGCTCATGACTTAGAACTTTAATCAATCTCAATCTCTCAATTTAATATTTCATGAGAATACTTTGGCACACTATTTAATATATGTTAATAACGTTTATGGATTGTTAGAAACCTCTGGGAGCCAATGGATTGGATGCTTTAGCACGCTAGGCTAAACAAGCTAGCCCAATAACTCTAAAAAACTCTATCCCAGCCCTCTAAATCCCCCTGCCCTACTGACTACTAACGGCCGATACGAAATATTGATAGTCTATAAAATGCTACCCGAACCTGTTTTTACAAGAACTTATATAAGGGGTTATTCCACAACAAAGATACAGTTTAGGTGGCAAGTGTGCAGCGGGTTTTGGATTCTAAGGAAATCAATTAATTACAGGTAACCTGGTTTCCATATTGCGTGCAGTTCCTGCCATTTGAATACTGCGTTTGATTGCCATATTGAGTTGCAGTTACTCCATTTGAATACTGAGTCTGATTTCCGTACTGAGTTGCAGTCGTACCGTTTGAGAACTGCGTTTGATTGCCATATTGGGTCGCAGTGACTCCATTTGAGTATTGGGTCTGATTTCCGGATTGTGTTGCAGTTACCCCATTGTTGTACTGTCTTTGGTTTCCATACTGCGTATAACCAGATTGAGCAAACGCAATTAATGATGTG
>CAJARE010000362.1 GCA_903944255.1 uncultured beta proteobacterium | reverse complement strand
TCTTACCAGATGACATCATAGCCCTATGGGTTGAGCGCTTGGTAGCAAATGGATTTCGTGTGGTGGGAGCATTTGATGGTTTGAACGATGTCGAAAATATGTTAGCAACTACTCGGGTATCTAAGGCTCTAGGTGTTCATACATTTGGCGCACTTTCATACAGTTTGAGCCCTGTGCACACCGATGAATTGTATGTAGAGACTGCTAAGAAGCTGGTTGCAAGCGGTACCGTTGATGCCATTATGCTGAAGGATGCGGGTGGCTTATTAACGGTTGATCGAATTCGTACCCTAGTACCTGCATTAAAAAAGGTGTTAGGAAAAATTCCTTTAGAAATCCATGGCCACTGTTTAACTGGTATTGCACCCCTGATGTATTTAGAAGCTGTTAAGTTAGGAGCTGATCAACTTCATACTTCTATCGCACCATTGGCTAATGGGGCAGCACAACCATCGATACAAAATATAGTAAAAAATTTACGATTACAAGGCTATAAGATAAATGTTAACGATGCCTTAATCGATGAGGTAGGTGAGCATTTTAGAAAAATTGCTGAAATTGAAGATAAGCCAATTGGAGAAATTTTAGAGTACAACGGATTTCACTATGAACATCAAATACCTGGGGGCATGCTGAGTAATTTCCGCTCTCAGTTAGCGCAAGCAGGGATTTCTGATAAATTTGATGAGTTACTTGAGGAGTGTGCACGTGTTCGTCAGGAATTGGGTTATCCCATCATGATCACGCCTTTCGCACAGTTTGTAGGCACTCAAGCAGTATTAAATGTCTTGCATGGTGATCGCTATAGAGTGGTCCCAAATGAAATTAAAAAATATGCATTGGGTTACTACGGGAAGCTGCTTGCCCCTATTGAACCATCAGTTTTGGACCGTATTGTAGAAAATGGATCGAAACATATCGCGTTAAAACCCGTGCCGCTTGAGCCTGGAGTGAATGCGCTTAGAAAAAAATATCCCAATGCTAGTGACGATGAGCGTTTATTAAGATATATGTTTGCAGGTTCACAAGTTGATGACATGCTCGCAGCAGGTGCTATGCAAACAACCTACTCTTTTGATCATCCAATTACGAGTTTAATTAAAGAATTTAGTAAGCGCCCAAAGATTGGGCGAATTTATATATCAAAACCTGGGTTGAAGCTCGATATTACCGGGCACAACTAATTACTTTTACATGGCCTATAAGGAGCTATTTGTGGCGGACAGAGACCTAAGCTATCAAGATTTATTAAACATTATTCGATTAGTTGAAGAGTCGCCAGAATTTTCAGAATTTAAATTGGAATATGGTGATATTAAAATCAACCTAAGGAAGAGCTCTGCAGGAGTGATGTCCGCTCCTGAGTCCTTGGATATTCCTGTTGATGTGAAGCCTAAAGTAATGCAGGTAACCAACCATTCAGAGTCGATTAAATTAGTCAAATCATCTACGACGATGGTCCCAGAGGGAATGATTGGAATTAAATCGCCCATGGTAGGTAGTTTTTATAGATCACCTGAGCCTGGTGCCCCACCTTTTATTGAGATTGGATCGACGGTCAATCCAGATTCAACTGTTTGCATTATTGAGGTGATGAAGCTCATGAATTCATTGCCTGCTGGAGTCAACGGTACTATTTCAGAAATTTTAGTTTCCGATGGAGATCCTGTTGAATATGGGCAAATACTTGTTTTAATCAAGCCAAGCTAAATTATTTTATGAAAAAACCGCAAGTCATTAAAAAAATTCTAATTGCTAATCGCGGTGAAATTGCTGTGCGCATTATTCGCGCCTGTCAAGAATTGGGTATTCAAACACTTCAAGTATATTCCGAGGCTGATCGTCATTCCTTACCAGTATTGATGGCAGATGAAGCAGTTTGTATTGGACCCGCTAGGTCGAAGGATAGCTATTTAGACATAAAAAAAATTATTAGTGCTGCACTTGTTTATAAAGCAGATGCAATTCACCCAGGGTATGGTTTTCTCTCAGAAAATGCTGAGTTTGCAGAATGCTGTGAAAAGGAATCCATTGTTTTTATTGGACCTAGTCCACAGTCAATACGTATGATGGGGGATAAAGCCACAGCGATTCGCTTGGCAAAAGAAGCGGGGATACCAACCACACCAGGATCTGATGGAATTGTTGGGGATTATCAGGCTGCCTCTTCCATAGCGGAAAAAATTGGATACCCAGTTCTCTTAAAGGCAAC
The DNA here is from genome assembly GCA_903944255.1 of uncultured beta proteobacterium. Classification (GTDB taxonomy): domain Bacteria; phylum Pseudomonadota; class Gammaproteobacteria; order Burkholderiales; family Burkholderiaceae; genus Polynucleobacter. Next base: position 5,350 of record CAJARE010000362.1, on the reverse strand, counting down.
TGCAGGTGGTGGTGGTAGAGGGATGCGAATTGTTCAGGATAAGGGGCAACTTGAAGCAGCCTTTATGGAGGCCTCTCAGGAGGCTAAGTTAGCCTTTGGTAATAGCTCCCTATATCTTGAAAAATATCTGAGCAATATTCGACATATTGAAGTCCAAGTCTTAGGGGATGGTAACCAAGTATTGCATTTAGGAGAACGAGACTGTTCTTTACAAAGAAGAAATCAAAAACTAGTAGAAGAAAGCCCATCTCCCGTATTGAGTGAAAAAATGCGAATCAAAATCGGTAATGCGGCGCTGGAATTATGTCGACATGTTAATTATCGGAGTGCTGGAACCATTGAGTGCATTCTTGATCCCGCTACTAATGAGTTTTACTTTATGGAAATGAATACTCGGATACAGGTAGAACACCCTGTAACTGAGATGGTAACGGGTGTTGATCTCGTTAAAGAGCAAATTCGAATTGCTTTAGGGCAGGGTATTAGTATCAGGCAGGACCAGGTACAAATGAGGGGCCATGCAATTGAGTGCCGCATTAATGCAGAAAGTGCAGAAAATGATTTCAGGCCAAATCCAGGCAGGGTTAACGAGTATTTTGCCCCTGGAGGATTTGGAGTGAGAATGGATACACACCTATATTCTGGATATATTGTTCCCCCATACTACGATTCCTTGATTGGGAAAATCATTTGCTGGGGAAGTAATCGTGATGAGGCTATAGACCGTATGAATAGAGCGCTATTAGAAATCAAGATTGATGGCATTGAAACTACGCGCCTATTTCAAAGAAATTTAATCAACACTCCCGAATTTCGCACTGGGCAAGTTCACACCCGTTTCGTCCAAGATAGTTTTTTAAATCAATCTTCAAAATAAGATAAGAGATATTGAATGAAAAGCATTAGTACGAAAATTGTAAGTGCTGACATTAAGGCAGTTGCTTTAAGTGTACTGTCGCTCATTGCCTTTTTAGCTTGTTGGCAAATTACAGCCTATTATGTTGCTTCACCATTTTTTCCAACGGTTGGGGCCGTATTTAAAGCATTTAAGAATCTGATTATGAATGGGGATACGCAGGGGATTTCATTGGCTACCCACTCTTGGGCTAGTCTATATAGAGTACTACTAGGTTTCAATCTAGGTGTTTTATTAGGTGTGCCAATTGGATTATTAATGGGCCTTAACAAACAAATCTATAACTCTACTCGTTCTGTAGTTGAGCCTTTCCGGTTTATTCCACCAATAGCATGGATACCTCTCGCGATCATTTTTTTTGCAGGGGATACGCGTTTTGCGTTTTTAATTTTCTTAGGCGCATTTTTCCCAGTTTATACATCAACATTGGTGGGTGTGCAAAGGGTAGAGCCCCTGCATAAAAAAGTAGTTGCTGTCTATGGGGCCTCTAAATTTTATACCTTAATGCATGTCGTTATTCCAACCGTTCTACCTGATATTTTGGGCGGAATGCGAGTTGCAATGGGGGCCGCATGGTTAACCATCGTTGCTGCAGAGTTAGCTGGAGGTACTAATGAGGGATTGGGCCGAATGATGCTCAATTACGCAGAGTTGCTAAAAATTCCTGAAATCATTGTTGGCATGATTGTAATTGGCGCAATAGGATTCGTTATAAATGAACTATTACTGATGGTAGAGCGCTATTTATTTAAATGGCGCTGGCAAGTAACTCTCTAAATCAACTGGATTATTACGATGAATAAATCTAAATTAGATGTCGATATTTATCATGCTTATGGAGACCTTGTTGTCCATGATGGGATTCAATTTGTAGTGAAAGAAAATGAATTTTTATGTGTATGTGGACCAAGTGGTTGTGGAAAGACTACCCTACTTGATATTTTGAGTGGACTATTGAAGCCTACAGGAGGGTCAGTTCTATTGGACGGTGAGTCCGTAGACCCAAAAAAACATAGTATTTCATTTGTTTTTCAAGAGCCATCAACTCTACCCTGGTTAACAGTTTGGGAAAATATTGCAACAGGTTTAAAAATAAAAAAACTACCACGCAATGAAATTAGAAAGAAAGTAGATGAGGTTATTCGTATCGTGGGGCTTGGAGGGTTTGAAAACTTTTATCCTCATCAGATTTCTGGCGGAATGAAGCAAAGAGTATCTATTGCGCGTGCCTTTGCTACTGATGCAGATTTAATTCTCATGGATGAACCATTTGTCAGCCTAGATCAACCAACTCGAGAGCGAATGCAGCAAGAAGTATTGGATATATGGAAAAACCTCAGACGCACAATTGTATTTGTTACTCATAATTTAGAAGAAGCTGTTTTTTTGGGTGATAGAGTAATAACTCTCTCCCAAAAGCCTACAAAAATAAAAGCAGATTTAAAGATAGATTTACCTCGTCCTCGAGATCCATTGAGTCCTGCTTTCACTGAAATTAGAGCGCAGTGTTTTTCATTTCTTCATCACTAGGGAGTTGTTAGTTTCTTTGCCATAAAGGCAATTCATTTTACTAAGGGAGATACATCATCATGAGCATAAATTCAAATCGTAGAAAAGTTCTTGGAGTTGGTGTTGCAGCAACGCTTGGTTCGACAATGCCATTAGGTACGCCATTATTTGCGCAAAGCAAAAAAACAGTGATTCGCTTGGCTGACCAAGCGGGTGCCGAGGTTGATTATGCGGCAATCTGGGTAGCAGAAAATCAGGGCTATTACGATCAAGAGGGAATACAAATTGATCGCCGAACTTATCCAAATGGTCCTGCATCACTCTTGGATTTAAATAAAAATTTAGATGCCGTGATGTGTGGTCTGGGTCCGATCATGCAGTACGCAGCAGGTGGCGGTCAATTTACGATGGTATGCTCAGTGACTAAATATAATGCCCCTTTAGTAGGGCGTACTCAATATAAGTCATACGCAGATTTAAATGGTAAAAAAGTAGGCACTCCAGGACTAGGCACAATTCATGATGCCATTTTGTTTTATATAGAAAAAACCTACAATCTTAAATTTCAAAAAGTACCTGGCCGTGTTGCAGATATTCCTGCAATGTTGGATCGAGGTGAGGTTGAGGCATTTATTGCTTGGGAGCCAGCATCAGCAGCAGCAGTTGCTAAGGCTAAAGACGTTCACTATATCGTCCAATTACCTCCAATCAAAAATGCAGAAAGCCTAGACCTTGTTTTTCATCCTACTTTCATTAAAGATAATCCTGATGCAGTAGTTCGTTTTCTCCGAGCTACACTGAAGGGAATGAATTTTATCAAAACAAAATCGAAGGATGATGTAGCTAATATAGTAGCTAAAAAAATGAATGATCCAACTGCTAAGCCAATTGCTTATATGGCTTTAGGTTCAGTATTATTAACTGACCCTCGTTTGGATATGCCATCAACCCGTCTTATTCTGAAAACAATTGCTGAGCAAGGAAAAATTGATCCAGCATTAGTCGTGAACGTCGATGCTTGGGTCGGTAAATACTTAGATTATTCATTCTTAGATAAGGCTGAAAAGTCTCTTAAGGGTTAACTTTTTTATTAAAACGGGGTCACAAAAATGCCTAAGACAATTTTAACGTGTGCAGTTACTGGTGGTTTAACGAAGCCTGAAATGACCCCGTATTTACCAATTACTCCGAAACAAATTGCTGATTCTTGTTTAGAGGCGGGCGATGCTGGTGCAGCAGCGGTTCATATTCATGTTCGAGATCCGGCCACAGGTCGTCAATCGATGGAATTTGATTTGTACGCACAAGTAGTTGAGCTGATACGTTCTCAGAATAAAGAATTAATCATTAATTTAACTACTGGACCTGGCGGGCGCTTTATTCCTAGCGAAGATGACCCCAAACAATATGCTCCAGGGACTACCTTATGCCATCCTTTGAAAAGAGTGGAGCACATAGCTAAATTAAAACCAGATATCTGCTCATTAGATTTTAATACCATGAATGGTGCTAACGATATTGTTATCAATACACCGCTGAATGTGCGTAAAATGGCTAAAGTCATTAATGATGCTGGGGTACTTCCTGAATTAGAGATATTTGATACAGGTGATTTAAATTTAGCTCTTGATTTAATTGCTGACGGGACATTAAAGGGACCAGGCTTATTTAGTTTTGTTATGGGCGTGAAATACGGACTAAACGCTGATCCTGCGACTTTATTGTATTTACGTGATCAGTTACCGGCTGGTTCTCATTGGTCAGCTTTTGGAATTAGTAGACATGAATTTCCGATTGTTGCTCAATCATGGCTATATGGTGGTCATACTCGCGTAGGTCTTGAGGATAATATATTCTTAAAAAAGGGCGTGCTATGTGAGAGCAATGCCCAGTTAGTCACCAAAGCTAAAAGAATTATTGAAGATTTAGGTGGTGAATTAGCTAATTCAAATGAGGCCAGAAAGTTGTTAGGCTTGATTTGAGCTTTAGTGGAGTACATTTAAACAGGATGGTCATGTAATGAAGAGGTTTCTCTCCTATTTAGTTCTAGCGGCGGTTAGTTTTAGCTCAGGTCTGTCCTTTGCTGCTGACCCTGTGAGCAACTACCCTAACAAACCTATCCGCTTAATCGTCGGTTTCTCTCCTGGTGGGGCAGCTGATACAGTAGGTAGGGCATTGGCAGAAGGCTTATCAACACGTTTAGGTCAGCCAGTAGTTGTAGAAAATAAACCGGGTGCGAATGGCAATATCGCTGCTGATTTTGTTGCGCGGGCGCCAGGTGATGGTTATGTACTGTACTTTCCATCGATTGGGCATGCGGTGAATATGTCTTTATATAAAAATTTATCATACGATTCAATAAAAGACTTTACGGCAATTGGGAGTGTATTTTCTGCGCCTAATATATTAGTAGTGCCGATGAACTCCCCCTATAAAACAGTGGGAGAGTTAATTGCTGCGGGTAGAGCTAATCCTGGAAAGCTGACTTTTGCTTCTAGCGGCAGCGGTACCTCAGTGCATCTTTCCGCTGTGTTGTTTGAGAGAATGGCGAAGATTGATATGGTGCATATTCCCTATAAAGGAACAGGTAGTGCAATGCCCGATGTTATATCTGGACAGGTTGATATGAGCTTTCCAAATCTGCCGAGTGGATTGCCACAAGTAAAAGCAGGAAATCTTCGTGGGCTGGGCGTCACAACCGCTAAACGCTCAGCAGCTGCGCCAAATGTACCCACGATTGCAGAGTCGGGCTTGCCTGGGTATGACATGGCAACCTGGTATGGTTTAGTTGCTCCAGCTAATTTGCCTGACAATATTCGTAATCGCTTGAATAAAGAGCTACAGTCCATTCTCGCTGATCCCAAATTTAAAGATAAATTAATTGCACAAGGTGCCGATCCAATGCCAGGAACTGCAGATCAATTT
>CAJARE010000361.1 GCA_903944255.1 uncultured beta proteobacterium | reverse complement strand
TACTGCTTTGCTCACTAAGGTCCAGGCTAATTCTTGATCTGAAAGCCACTTACCGCCTTCAATCGTATCCATAAAGTGTCGCTCTACCGAATCTCCTTCAGCTAAAGCAACGTTGTAACCGCCCTGAACCATCCTGGTACAACCACATTTACCTAATAAACCTTTAACGGCAATCGTAATATGTAATTTGGGATTTGCTTGATGGGCATGTAAGGCTGCGAAAAGCCCTGCGCCACCAGAACCCAGTATCAAAATATCTGTTTCAAGCGTTGGAATAGTATTCATGAATGAATCCCAAGGCTTTTCAGTACCGCATCTTTATTGCGGGCTACTTCACCCTTTACTTCCTGATAAATGCTTCCACCATGACTATCCATTGCCACTAACAAGGGGCCAAAATCTTTTATCTTGAAGCGCCAAAGCGATTCGGGGTTGAGATCATCCATATCAACATCTTCGATTTGCTCTATCCAAGTAGTTTCTAGGGCAGCGGTACCGCCAATAATCGCTAAATAAACCCCGCCCAATTCTTTAAATGCCTTAGCCGAGTCTTCCCTCATGCCACCTTTTCCAACAATCATGCGAACACCTTTTTGCGTCATCAGAGGACGTGTGAATCGCTCCATGCGATCCGAGGTAGTAGTGCCAATACAGATAGGCTCATATCCAGCAGGAAATTCTTTACTAACAGGAACTTTACGAACATTAGGCGCCGTATGAATAACTGCATGCCCGTTGAGATCAAAACGAGTTTTTCGATCATGATCAAACATGTGAATTTGTGTGGCATCTCTGATACCAAACAAGGTATTTTGCAAAGTTACAGTGTCATTGATACGAAGTTTACGAATTGCCTCTTCGCTAACTGGTGTTGCAAGGTTGTAATGAGTCATTCGTTATTTTCCTAGAATCCGTAACTCACACCAGCGGACGTAAACGTAGCGCGGGCTCTGCGTGCAGAATGACATTGCATATTCACAGCCACCGGATTCATGGTGATATGAGTATGTGCTAGCTCCACCTGGACAGCAAAGGCAGTTCCATCACCACCGAGTCCTTGCGGACCAATACCAAGTTGATTCACCGCAGCACTCAGCTCTTTCTCAAGCTTGGCGCCTTCTTCATCGCCGCATACACTACCAAGCTCACGGGTAGCTGCACGCTTTGCCATTGCTACACATTGATCAGATGTACCGCCAATACCAACACCAACGATTGTTGGTGGACACGTTTTGCCGCCAGCAGAAACAACGCTCTCAATCACAAAAGCCTTGATACCATTAACACCATCTGCTGGAATTGCCATTTTCAAAAAGGAATTATTTTCTGAGCCACTACCTTTGGGCACCATTTCAATTTCTACAGAGTCTGCATTAGGAAAAAAATCGACATGGATTGCTGGCATATCAATACCACAAGAAGTGTGATTATTTTTACGAGTAATCGGATGTACTACTGAAGATCTTAGGGGATATTCTTTGGTGGCACGTTCACAACCTTTGCGTATCGCTTCTTTTAAAGCCATGCCATCAAACTGCACATTACTGCCAATCTTGACGTTATAAATAGGTAAGCCAGTATCTTGGCAAAGTAAATTGTCTTCACGCTCTGCTACAGAAATATTCGTAATCATCGTTTTCAATACGACCTGCGCACGGCCATCCGTTTCAACACGATCAAGGCGATTAATGCCCTCTTTAATATCATCGGGCAGAACTTTTAATGCGCGAATGTAGAGTTCTTTACAAGCCTCTTCCACTAAATCCATTGAAAGCTTCATAGATAACCTAACTAATTAGCAAAATAAAGAAATAAGAGCCCACAAGCTATGGCACACAATATAGATACCTGAATCCAACCCTTACGCAATCCACGCCAAGAGCCAAACTCCATCATCAAAAGACGAATTCCTCCAGTTAAATGGATGGCTAACAAAATCACCAAGAACCATTCGCCGAATTTAAATACCCAGAAATCCGTTAATTTCAAAGAGGCTTCAAATCCTTCGGCCTCGCGCAAAGATTGAGACAACATTAGAAAGTGTAAGGGGATAAAACATGCAAGCAATAAGCCGGAAAAACGATGGCAAGCATAGGCAAAATAGGACAAATGGCTTTTTGCACGGTAATCTAAGGTTGGCCTAGAGCTCATATAGCACCCCCGGTATACAAACCAATGACTGCAGTTGTACCAAGAATCAAAATCAATAATGCCAATAACCAAGAAACCGGCTTAGTCATCCCAACTTGAGGTATTGTCTCTTGCAAAATATTCGCTACCCCAATCGGCGCATGAACAAAACAAGCCAAAACAAATATTTCATAAAAGATTGCAAATCCCAGATTGCCTTGTGTACGACCCAGAATTTCTTGCGCCGTGAGACCTCCACGGATTGCATAGAAAATAATGCCTAAGTGAATTGCTACACATATTCCAAGAACCATGGCACTGATTCTTTGGGCATACCAGAGCTTAGCCTGAAGTACTGCCTGGCTCACAACTTACCCCACTTGCTGCCTCGTACTGCAGCCCTAGCAACCAACTTCTTCAGGCCAGAAATACTAGCGGTAGGTGAAAGAGCGTTTGGACAGCGTTCCGTGCAAGAGCCATGTGAATGACAGGCATGACAACCTGCATCACCTGCTACTGCACGCAGTCGATCAAGTTGCTGCACATCTCTCACATCATTGGTTAATGTCCACGCACGATTTAACGCTGCGGGCCCCAAGTAATTGGGCCTAGATTCCACCACCTCACATGAAGCGTAGCAAACACCACAACCAATACACTCAATACCTGCATTGGCAAATTGACGCTCTTCAGACTGTGGCTCTACTTTTGCAAAATCATCGTGACGGGTTTGGTTGCCCTTGAAGAAACCAACAGCACCTTTCCACTTATTAAAGAACTCGCGCATATCGGTAGCAAGGTCTTTAATAACCGGTAAATTATTTAATGGAGCAATCTCTAAAGAATCCCCCTCAACAATTTTAGACACGTGAGTACGGCAGGTCCAACGAGCTACTCCATTGACTGTCATAGCACATGACCCACACATTCCGACACGACAGGCAAAGCGATAGCTTAAGGTGGGATCAATCTTGCGCTGAATATGGGTAACCACATCCAAGACGGTTTGATTTGGGTTACGTGGCACGAGGTACTCAATAAATTCACCCTGCTCAGCGCCACGCCAGACTTTAACTTTGAGATCGGTATTAGACATGGGGTCATTATATCGGTAGATAGTAAAAAATAAATCGAATATAATTTTCTTTGAGATAAACTTATTCTTTATTATTAAATCTATGTCCAGTATTAAGCTCCTGAAAAACTTTCTCGCCATTACACGCCATAAAAGCGTTGCAGCAGCCTCAAGAGAGATTGGACTGACGGCTGCCGCAGCCGGTCAACAGTTACAACAACTAGAGCATGAAATCGGCGTAGAGCTATTTGATAGAACAAAACGCTCCCTAACCCTCAATGGCAATGGACGGGCTGTCATCGAGCCGATTCAAGAAATCATCTCTAAATATGAAGCCCTTGGATCTAGCTTGAAAACTGATCTCAGTGGAACGATTGTTTTAGGTGCTCTAGTGTCGACTCTGATGGGGGCTTTTGGTAAAACCCTTAATGAGCTCAAACAAAACTACCCAGAACTTGAAATCAAACTGATTGCAGGTCTATCAAGTAATTTTCTAGATCAGGTGATCGAAGGCAGCCTTGATGCTGCTATTGTGACTGAATCACCCTATGCATTACCTCAGAACGTACAGTGGACTGAGCTCTATAAAGAACCGATGATCTTGATTGTCCCAAGCTCATTGAAATTATCTGAGCACCTAATCAATGAACTGCCATTCATTCGGTTTGAGAGAAATACTTGGACTGGACATCTAGTTGAGCAAACTATCAGGGTCAATAAGCTCAAAATTCAAGACGTGATGGAGTTGAACTCAGTAGAGGCAATTATTGAATTGGTACGACAAGGTCTTGGTTATTCAATCGTCCCCCAACTTGCCAATATTTCCTGGTCAAGCGATCGCCAACTCAAGATTCAAAAACTACCAGGAAAAACGGTCTACCGAAAAGTTGGTCTATTAGAGCGTAAGAAACATAGTCGACATAATATTACAGGGGCTATCAAAGGTCACTTTTTATCAAACATACTAAAGACATCTTAAAAAGCTAATAGATCTTCAAATGATTGCTAGTGCCCCCAATAAAAAAGTCTGGACGAACCAGACTTTTTTACCAGATAGATTGCAAGCTTTATTTCTTTAGATTAAGGTCAGCCCCTAGCTTGCTATAGAGATCAAATTGCTCTTTAGCAAATGCTTCTGTATCTGCAGGTGATCGAATGGCAGGGATGGCACCAACAGTATCGTTACCATTTAACCAGGCAGTATTTTTAGCAACCTCTTTTAGTGCAGTCTGCCATTTCTCTACAACCTCTGCGGGCAAACCTGGCGGGCCATAAAGACCGCTCCATCCCATCACTTTTTCTAAATTAGGAATTCCCTCTTCTTTAGCAGTAGGTACATTGGGAAAATCTTTCAGACGCGCAGGTGTGGAAGTTACCAGTGCACGCATCGCATTTCCCTTAATCTGCCCAACGAGCGTTGTTAAGTTATTACATAAGAAGTCTACCTCTCCACCAAGTAAGGCAGTAGTAGCCTGACCACCACCTTTGTAAGGAATCATTGTGGCAGCAGCTGATTTTAATCCAACATCACGCAAAATTACTTCAACCGCTAAATGCTGTGTAGTGCCAGCACCTGCACTTGCATAATTTAATTTACCAGGACTCGCCTTAATTGCAGCAATGAGATCCTTCATATTCTTATAAGGCGCATCAGGCTTTACTACACAAACGACCGGATTAAAATCAAGCAAGGAGATGAATGTGAAATCGTTCCATTTATAAGGTGTAGTGCTATCGAGGGCGGGGGTGATTGCTTGCGAACCGCCTCGAGAAATTAAAAGGGTATAGCCATCTGGAGGTGAAGTACGAACTTTTTGAGAGCCGATAGTGCCAGATGCTCCTGGAATATTTTGCACAATTACATTTTGACCCATTAGTTTAGTAGCGATAGGAGCCAAATTTCTACCAGAGAAATCGCTATCACCGCCAATCCCATAAGGGGCGATAAAAGTAATTGTTTTATTAGGATAATTTTGGGCTAAAACAACTTCTGCCACTAGCCCCGTCAAAACCAATGCTGTAATAACGCTTCTTTTTACTAACTTAAGCATGCAACCCCCATGAGATAGTTAATTTCATTCACTTATTAAAGAGATAAAGATTTCGATAACTAAACATTTAATTCAACTGAATATTTTGTACCTGGCACGATGATGCCCCCTCGATCGCCTGGGATTACCCCACCCCAACGGGACTCAAAATAATTTGGTAGTGGTCTTGCAGACGGGGGCGCAACCCAAAGACGAAGCAAATGACGTTGTAGCTTAGGATCAGGCCAATTTTCAAAATCATTCCTAGAGTGCAGAATTTGGTGGTTATGCAGTAATTGAATATCACCCGGCTCAAAAGCCATCTGAAGTGCAAAGCCTGGCTCTTGCAAAATAGCATCGATTTCATCCATCACTTCAATTTGCTGCTGACTTAGTCTTGGAGCATATGGGAAGCGCTCTTGCGCCTCCTCTATATAGCGACGTAAATATACGCAGGAGAGGTACCCTTGATGCCAATTAAAGATTGGGATTTCAAACCAAGGATCGAGCCCTTCTGGAACTTCTCCCCGGCGATCTGTTGGATATGGTGTGAACATCGCAGAGATCAAGTCGGGGCGACGTTCTATCATTTTGTTATAGAGCATCATAGAGCTTGCAATAAAAGATTCGCCACCCTCTTTGGCCTTCTTCAAACAAAGTAGACCAACGATATCTGCTGAATCAGTATGGTAATCAAGCTTCTTATTGGTTTGATAAAAACGCGCTCCAGCCTCTACTTTCGCGCCTTGATCGCGCACGTGTCCAAGCAAGTGACCTTTTCCATTGCTACTCCGTAGTGAACCCATATGACGCCCAAGCCCCATATAAACAGCTGCAATCTTTTCTATTGGCCAGTTTTCAATTGGCAGTCCTCTTAACATGACAAAACCACGCCCCAATAGGAGTTCATTCAAAGTTTCGTCAATAAAAGAAGGTAGTTTTGTGAGAGGAAACAACTCTGGCGTAATATTTTCAAGAGGAATTCCTAAGCTTAAAAATTGATCAGCCGCCGCTTCAAGTTCTTTAATTTGCTCTGAGTTCCAGCGCACAATCCACCTAGGATCATCTTGAATTTGGCTACCCATCCATGCACAAGATCCCTCAACAGAAAAAGGAATGTCACTTGCTGGAGTAAAGGGGCTAGTTTGCTTCATATTGATTCCTCTATTCGCCCTTACATTGGTATGCAAAGAAGGTAAACATTAAATTACTCTACCCTAAAAAAATTAGGTTTCCAAGCCATAATAAAAATATATTGATTTGTTTTCGTTTTAAATCTCCTCTACAAGCAAGCCAAATAGATGATTAAGGGTTATTACTAATTTCAGCTTAAGCAAGCCTCCCTTTTTGAATGAATTTATGGGGTAAGAAGGATCTCATGAAATTTATTCAAACTTTTAGTTAAAAACAATTTACTTTGACTCAATAAGTAAAAAAATAACGTATTCTCTATTGATACCAAATATTATTAATTTCAAGTCCTAGGATGACGCTTTTATATGACTAAAAAAATCACAAACGGTGCTGACATTGTTGTGAGTGCTCTTGAGCTAGCGGGTGTAGATACAATTTTTACACTATCTGGCAATCACATCATGCCTATATATAACGCCATATTTGATTCCAATATTAAGCTCATTCATACTCGTCATGAGGCAGCCGCTGTTCACATGGCGGATGCATGGGCAAGATTGACTGGGAAGGTTGGAATTGCTTTAGTCACAGGCGGACCAGGACATGCAAATGCAATCTCAGCGCTGTACACGACTTCTATGGCTGAATCCCCAGTAGTTTTGATTTCAGGTCATGCCCCACTGAATCAGCTTGGTAAAGGTGCATTTCAAGAAATGGCACAAGCGACTATTGCTGCGCCACTAACAAAAGCATCTTGGACTTGTCAAAAAATAGAAGATCTAGGCTTTGATTTGGCAAAGGCAATACGAATAGCAAAGTCAGGAAGGCCTGGTCCAACACATCTAAGCTTGCCATCCGATGTTCTAGAGTCAATTTCATCTCTAAATATGCCAATGCCAACAAGTGAAGACTTTAGGGTGAATAGTACAGTAGCAAAATCTTCAGATATTACAGAGATCATATCGGCATTGGCAGCTTCTAAAAAACCACTCATCATTGCGGGTCCGATGATGCTCTCTCAGGCTGGTAAAAAGCAATTATCCCTACTTGAAGCATCTTTAGGCATTCCCGTGATCGGCATGGAAAGTCCAAGGGGAATTGGTGATCCAAGTCTTGGCGCATTTTCGGAAGTCCTAGCTGAATCTGACTGCATTCTCTTGCTTGGGAAAAAACTAGACTTTACTTTGAAATTTGGCAACGCCCCTGGCATTCAACAAGAATGCAAGTTTCTACAAATAGATCCCGAAGAGGCTGAAATTGAAAGGGTAAAGAAAATGCTTGGCAATCGCCTACAAATGGCGTGTGTAGCCGATACGCCGAGCACTATTAATGCCCTCCTTTCTGCAAATCCTGTAAAACACTCGAGTGCCGATACTTGGTTAAAAGAAGTGAGTGCAGCACTGACATATCGCCCAAGCTCATGGAGAGAATTACCTCCTAGCGAGGGAAGACTGCACCCAGCAAAAGCCTTACTGCCACTACAAGAAATACTAGATAGCCATCCTGATTCTGTCCTTGTGAGCGATGGCGGAGAAATTGGACAATGGGCTCAAGCTTGCTTACATGCTCCGAATCGAATTCTGAATGGGGTTGCCGGATCTATTGGTGCTGGCCTGCCTTTTGCCATAGCCGCTAGGGTTGCAAAAAAAGATGTTCCTATTATTGCCATAATGGGTGATGGTACTTTTGGATTTCATAGTGCCGAAATCGACACCGCAGTACGTTATGGCTTAGATTGCGTCCTTGTCGTGGGAAATGATGCTTGCTGGAATGCTGAATATCAGATTCAACTTAAAGACTACGGTAAAGACAGGGCGATTGGTTGCGAACTACTACCCTCAAGCTATGAAAAAGTTTGTCAAGCATTTGGCGGTCACGGTGAACTTATCACCAATTCTGAAAACATGCTTCCTGCAGCAAAGCGAGCTATTGCGAGCAAATTACCTTCATGCCTTAATGTCATGATCGAAGGGCTTACGGCACCTAATATTAAGAGAATGGTTTAAGTAAAACTTTTGCAGAGGCGGTTCTACCGAAGTGCAGGTCATCAAATGCCTTAGCACCCTCTTCAAGAGACCTCTTCTCTACCCATGACAAATCGCCAAAGGCATTACGAGCAAGCAGATTCACGGTAGCCTGTAAATCTACCGTCGAATAGGTATAGGTACCTAAGAGAGTAATCTCAGCAAGGGTGAGCTTTCTCATATCAATCTCACTAGCCCAGTCTTGAAGTCCCACATGCATCATGACCCCACCCGGCTTCACTGCAGCTAATGCTGTGTTACGGGTAACTACGGCACCGACACAATCCATCACAAATTCATATGAGTTCTCAGCTACTTTTTCTTCAACTGGATTAATTGTTTTACAAGCTGCATGCTTCTCTATTGCTTGTCTACGTAAGGGATTGACTTCCGCAACTAGCACATCATCTACGCCGTAATGCTTTAAAAGAAGTGCAGAGAGCATTCCAATGGCGCCACCACCCAATACCAAAACGCGACACTCCTGAATTGGTCTATGCAATGCACGCATCGATAGATTGATAGCATGAACTGCTGTTGCAGCAGGCTCAGTTAATGCTGCCGCATCTAGACTTAATCCTTCTGGTATTGCAATTAGTGAGCTCGCTGGAATACTCATAAATTCAGCAAAAGCCCCAGGTCTAGTCATTCCCACCATGGTGCGATTGGCGCACAAATTATTTCTTCCTTGCAAGCAGTACTCACAATGCCCACAAGTAATTAGAGGATTACCAGTAACTCGTTGGCCTTGAGTAAATAGCGGAGAACTAGATTCTGCAATAGTGCCTGCAAACTCATGCCCTAAAACTAAGCCTGGTTTTCTTCGGGGATCATGACCATGAAACGCATGCATATCACTTCCGCAAATACCGACTGATTCAATCTTTAGAACAACTTCGTCTGGATCCAAAGAAGGATATG
>CAJARE010000360.1 GCA_903944255.1 uncultured beta proteobacterium | reverse complement strand
TGTGTCGGTGGTTCGATTCCGCCCCGGGCCACCAAGAACTCAAACAGTCGCCTTTCGGCGGCTGTTTTGTTTTATCTCTCCATTCACAGCATTAGACGCTGTAGAATTAATCGCATAGATGAATTCAATATTAGTCATTGCCCTAGTGTTCTTAATAGCTGGAACTGTCAAGGGCATCTCCGGTATGGGCTTACCAACGATTTCCATGGCCATACTCAGTTTGCTGATGCTTCCCGCAAAAGCGGCCATGCTCATGGTAATGCCATCACTTCTTACAAATGTTACTCAATGCATGGGCAAGCATTGGCGTTCATTAATCAAAAATCATTGGGCGATGTGGGCTGCGTTAGTGCTCACCACAATTTTTAGTCCCTATTCAGGACTCGATGTGGCGGGTGGACATGCAACATTATTTCTAGGCTTGGTCCTTATGGCTTATGGTGTCTGGGGTTTATTTAAACCAACATTACCAAGCTTAGGAAATAATAAGTTATTCATTGGCGGCATCGTTGGGATATTGTCTGGTCTAGTCACTGTTGCAACCGGCGTGTTTGTTATTCCGCTGGTACCATACTTACAGTCGCTAAAATTATCGAAGGATGAGTTTATACAGGCATTGGGAATTAGTTTTACGGTTGCCACTATTGCTCTCACCATTAGACTTGGAGCAACTAATACAAAGGACTGGAGCGCCAATCTGCCAGAAATTGCTATGGCAATCATTGCGGCATTTATAGGTATGTGGATTGGCGCTAGATTAAGAGATAAGATAAACCCCATTCAATTCCAGCGTCTTTTGTACACAGCCTTTACTGTATTGGGACTGCTCATGACATATAAATCTATTTAGAGTCAGATATCTTAGGCCCTGGTTCGATTCCGCTCCGGACAACCAGGAAACACTAAAACCACCTTCGGGTAATTTATTTTGTTACGCTAGTAGCATGAAAAAAAATATTGGCTTAAAACCGCTCCTTATTGTCTTGACCACATTCTGCATGAACTCCTTTGCGGGATCGGATCCTAATAAGATGCCAGACCTAACTACGGTCAACCTGAATCTTCAATGTAATAGGCTTTTAGTAAGCAAAACAGCAGGAGCAAGTTTTAATCAAGGATTGTGCGTCGGGATAATCCTAGGGGTTGAGGACAATGCTCATTACGATAAAAAAATCTGCGTTCCTAACAATATGAATATTAGAGATAGGCTGATAGTTGTAAAGAATTATGTTGAAACTCAGCCCAAGAGAATGAAAGAGGCATATGCATCTTTAGCCTTTGATGCTCTGATTCAAAAGTGGCCGTGCTCGCCTAAGTAACCGTAAGTAACTTAGGCCCTGGTCGATTTCGCCCTTAGCCGCCAAGAAACACCAAAACTACCTTCAGGTGGTTTTTTATTTATGGGTTTCTGTAAATAACTCAACAATAGAGTAGAGTTTCATAGTCAATAAATCTGCTAACCAATACAACTCTGGGGTTATGAAATGAAATGGCTATTTAGAATCTGTGCCTTAGTATGTTTTACCTCTGCAACCGCTCAAACAATGACGCCTATTTTGCTAGAGGCGCAGACTGGCAGGGAGACAGGTGTTTTTTCAAAATCTCCAGTGGTTCAGAGGGCGATATTGCTGAAGCCTTCAACACCAACCGATACGGCCTTGCTGTTTTATCGCGGATGGTCTGGAATCGCAAATATCAAATCGGAAAATGATTGGCATAGAAACTTAAATTTCCTTAAAAATAATACGAATCTATTCACTCAGGCAGGAATAGCTCTTGTTGTAATGGATTGCCCAAGCGATGAAAACACTGTTGGGGCCGGCAATACCCCACTAGGCTGTAGTGACGACTACCGGTCTTCAAAGAAACACGCAGAAGATGTAAGAAAAATACTCGCTTTGCTAAAAGAGAAATACGGAATCAATAACTTTTTTATCATGGGGCATAGTTATGGAGCCGTTTCATCAAAATGGTTGGCCAAAAATTTAGGGACTGAAATTAAAGGCAGCATCCATTCAGCTGCTCAAACGGTCGCGAGCCCTCGTATGCGTGCCTATGGCTACTCTGTTGAGTCATTTGATATGGGCTCATTAAAAGCCCCCGCTCTTAATATCCATCATGGCGATGATCAATGTATCTACACCCCTTACTCCACTGTAATGGCCTACTCAAAAAATAATCTAGCAACAGTTAAGGGAGGCGTGCCCAATGGCGATGTTTGCGGCGGCGGCCACTACCATTCTTTTGAGGGGCGCGAAGAGGCCTCTTCAAAAGCAGTTATTCAGTGGATAAAAACCGGCCAAGTTCAATCTAATGTTGGTGAATAGTCCTCTAAAGGTTTGACTGCCTTAGGCCATAGTCGATTCCGTCCCGGGTCACCAAACTCAAATAATCCCCTGCCATATTCGGGATCATTCGAGGGTAATTACTCATTAACTAAAATCCTTATATAAATTAATCTCAAAAGTCACATTGGAGAGTTAAATGAATACCGTCAGCCGTTTTGCTTTTATTGTTTTTGCGCTGGCTCTCATGAGTGCTTGCTCCACACCCAAGGTGATTGATGCTACAAAACTTTCAGATCGAGATTTATCTTGCGAATCTTTAAAAGATGAATTTAAACAGGCCGAGAAAGCTAAAAAAGACGCAGAGGATGGAATATTCATTTCTGAACTAAAAGCATTGCCGCCTGG
>CAJARE010000359.1 GCA_903944255.1 uncultured beta proteobacterium | reverse complement strand
GTATATGCTTTCTGCGCAAGATAATGTATTTATAGTTACGAGTGAACCCAATACACCCATGGGTAACTATTTACGCTGTCATTGGCACCCGGTTGCACTATCTGAAGAGGTGGCAACACCCGATTGCCCACCAATTCGTGTCAAAGTGATGGGAGAGGATCTATTACTCTTTCGTGATACGAATGGCAACACTGGTTTAATCGAACCGTTTTGCGCCCATCGTGGTGCTGACCTTTTCTTTGGTAGAAATGAAGAGTGCGGCATTCGTTGCATCTACCACGGCTGGAAATACGACATTCATGGCAACTGTATAGATATGCCTAATATTCCTAAGGATGCTTCTTATCACGGCAAAATCAAAATCAAGGCATACCCCACCCAAGAATTTGCTGACATGGTGTGGGCTTACATGGGGCCACCAGAATTACGACCAGCTCAAGTTCCTCAATTAGAAGTTGGCCTAGTTCCACCTTCTCACCGTTACGTCAATAAACGTTTAATCGAGTGTAATTGGGTACATTCAATGGAAGGGGCACTCGATACAGCACACTTTTCTTTTTTGCATATGCCTGCCCCAGCATTTGTCAAAGATGACAGTACGAATATTGCAGCCGATGAGAAACGTATCCGCTGGTTGCGCAATGATCCAGCCCCGCGTTTTAAAATCATTGAACATGCAGTGGGCTTTCTGATTGGCGGCGCTAGAAATGCCGATCCAGGAGATCATTACTGGCGCCTTACCCAGTACATGCTACCAACCCATTCCATCACGCCTTCAGCGATGCCCAATGAAACATACTATGGTTACTCTTGGACACCTATTGATGATCATCATTGCTGGATGTATGTCTATGCATGGCACCCAGAGCTTGCTATTCCTGATGAAGAGCGCAAAAAGTATATTCAAGGTGGTTTTGGGCAATTTGCAAAAATGGGTCCAGGCTATGTGCCCCTGCGTAATCGTGGTAATCAATACCTCATGAGTCGTGAGGAGCAAAAAACTGTTTCATTTACTGGAATTCAAGGAATTGCCGAACAAGACCAAATGGCTCAAGAAAGTCAAGGTTACATAGTGGATCGCACTAAAGAAAATCTATCCCCTACCGATGTTGGCATCATTCGCTTTAGAAAAATATTATTAGAAGATGCTAAGGCATATGCCAATGGCAAGAGGCCAGAGTCCCCTCATCAATCCCAAGAATATTGTCTGCGTGGTGGTGGAGCGCATACCAAAGCTAGTCTATCCTTAGAAGAAGTCATGCAAGAACGCTTTAACTCAATCACAGGAAAGGTTCAGGATGTCCAACATTAACTCAATCTCGGCTATATTATTTAGCCTCATTACCTGCTTCTTAAGCACAAGTAGCTTTGCCCAAAATTATCCTAATAAATCTATTACAGTAATCGTGCCATTTTCTGCAGGCAGTGCAAGTGATGTCGTAACTCGCGTGTTACTTGATAAGGTGAGTAATAATACTGGCGCCCGATTTGTATTTGATAATCGCCCAGCAGCAGGCGGCAATGTCGGGACTGCAGCGCTAGTGCGAGCAGAACCTGATGGTTATACGATCGGAATTAGCACCTCAGGACCCCTGGCAATTAATAAAATCTTAAATCCAGATTTAGGTTATGACCCTGAAAAAGATATTCAAGGAATCTCTGTGTTTGCATTTTTGCCTAATGTGATAGTAGTTAGCTCAACTCTCAACATCAATAGTCTTGCTCAGTTGAATGACTATGTACGAAAAAATCCTGATGTTGGCTATGGCTCTGTTGGCAACGGAAGCTCTCAGCACTTGGCTGGTGCCTACTATGAACAACTCGTTGGAGCCAAAATGCTACATGTGCCCTATCGCGTTACCGCTAACATGGTGACTGATTTAGTAGCCGGTCGCGTGCCAACAAGTTTTCAGTTGTTTCCCAATGTCGTTGGGCAAATTAATAGTGGAGGCGTCAAAGCACTCGCTGTTGCCTCTAATAAACGCTTAGCTGCTATTCCCGATGTACCTACTGCTGCTGAAGTAGGACTAAAGGGCTATGAATCTGCTGCTTGGTTTGCGCTCATCGCACCCAAAAATACTCCAAAATATATTGTGGATAAACTTAATAAGGATGTGAATCAAGCCTTAGCTGACCCCACAGTTCGTACGAAGTTTTCAGAGCTTGGGGCAGAACCGATGATTGGGCCACCGGAAGATCTCAATAATTTGATGGCATCTGATATTAAGAAGTGGACTGCGATTATTAAAAAAGGTGGTATTACTTTAGAAAAATAATCTGTAGTCAGAGTTATTCTTTTTTAAGTCCAGCCGATTGCACCACCGGTCGTAAGCTAACGAGTTCTTTAGCGATGAATGCAGTTGCTGCAACGCCAGTAATATTACTAATTGGTTGAATCGATATTGAATTTAATTTATCTAATAGCTCAGGGTTTTTTAAGGTCTTAGTTGTCGCTGAAATTAAAGTATTAGTAATGTCTGGCGATAAGCCCTGGGGAGCAGAGACAATATTCCATAAAGCTGCCTGGAAATCTTTTAAGCCCGTTACCTCATTAACCGTTGGGACATCAGGAATCAAAGGTGATCTTTTAGAGGCGGCAATGGCAACAATTCTTAACTTGTCTGCCCGGTGTTGATTAATTAATGAACCTAATGTATCAACCGTCATATTGACTTGATTACCAATTAATGCGGGTATTGCTTGAGCACTTCCTCTAAATGGAATGTGCTGAATGTCTAGCCCGCCTAATTCATATTTCAAACGTTCGCCCACAATGTGCAAATACGTTCCCTCTCCTGCTGATCCGTATTGCAACTTACCTGGGTTGATGCGTGCGTATTCAATTAATTCTTTAAAGCCCCCCTTAGTTCCTGGGCTTACTGCAAATACGATGGGCGCATCGCCAACCACCGCAATTTGGGTAAAGTCCTTAATGGAATCGTACTGAGGCTTTGAATTAATCAGGCTATACAAAACATGGGTAGAGGCAGTACCAAAGAGTAAGGTATATCCATCGGGGGCACTATTTTTTACCTCTAGACTTCCAATCGCGCCACTAGCACCGCTTTTATTATCGACAACTACAGGCTTGCCTAATTGAGTTGATAAGGCCTGCGCATACTGCCGAGCAAATTGATCCGTTGGGCCACCCGCAGGGAAAGGAACAACCAATCGAATTGGTTTAATTGGGTATGATGTTGCAGTCTGAGCAAGACTCACAGAGACAGCTAAATATGATGCCAACACCCACAACATTGATTGAATTATTTTCATAACGTTCTCTTATAGTCGTCCATCATTCCAGTTATGTGCTGGCATAGGGGGCTCTGCAATAAAGCCAGCGTATTTAACAGCCTCAATGGCGCAGTATTCATCTTTATCTGATGCATCACCACTAATGCCGACGGCGCCTAAGGCAATTCCTTCTTGATTCACAATCAAGACCCCCCCTGGAGTAGGAATAAATCTTCCGCCAGAAGCAGCAGCCAAAGCTGCCTGAAAATTGGGTCGATCCTCCAATCTGTCTCTAATATGTCTGGTTGGCATTCCCATTCCGATTGATGCCCACGCTTTACCAATCGCAATGTCATGACGCAAGATGCCACAACCATCCTCCCTTTTAAAGGAGACCACATGCCCACCAGAATCCAATACCACTACTGCAAGTGGCAACATATCGTGTTTTAAACGTAATCTCAGGGGCTCATTAATAATCTGATCTGCATCAGCTAAAGTAAGGCTTGAATGATTTGCAGTG
>CAJARE010000358.1 GCA_903944255.1 uncultured beta proteobacterium | reverse complement strand
GGATTCTTTTTGTCTTTAGCGCCCTCCATTAATAGATCTACACCATTAGCATGAGTCACTACGATGATGGTAGTTTGCGGAGACACATCCAGGTGATTGCGAATATTACGCAAGCCCTTTAAGCCCTGTGCTTCTGCATCATCAATGTGATAAACCACTTTTGTTGTCCCTGAAGATTGGGCAGCAACAGGCAACACAGTACCTAAGATAAGTAGAGATGTAAAAACCAGATGCAGAATTTTTTTCATAGCTTATGCCTTAATAAAGTCTTTAGATGGGCGCCATACCAGGGTTATTAGCTACACCTTTAATGATGGGTTCATTGAGTTTTACTGCCTTGATCACTTTCACGTCTCTTAAGTGACGCTCCATCAGATCCCATATAGCTTCTCCACCAGCATTCTTAGCCTCTTCGCTCACAGGTGCCCATCCAGCCACTTTATAAGTTTTACCCGCGTCAATTGGTTTACCATTTAAGCGCATATCGGTAATCCGCTTACCAGCTGATTGCGATGGATCGATGGTGTATTGCATTCCGCCGACGCGCACCATATCTCCACCTTGCTGATAGTAAGGGTCAGGGTTAAATAAGTTATCAGCCACATCCTCAAGAATGGTTTTGATCGTTTCCCCACTCATATTGGTAACGGTAGTGAATGGATAGGTAATGGCGGTCTGATCAAGCAAGTTCTCACGGGTGATAGCCTGCCCTGGTAGTAGACTGGTTCCCCAGCGAAAGCCTGGTGAAAATGCAATCTCTGCATTTTTCTGTGTCATCAAGCCATCTAAAATCAATTGATCAAAGCTACCGTTAAAGTTACCACGACGATATAAAAGTCCCTCGGTGGTAGCCAACTTTTCATTTAATTTCGTTTCATAGGGCGCTCTGATCTTTGTAATGAGCTTACTCATTGCCGGATCAGCAGGAATCATTTTTGAAAAGATTGGGAAAAGCTTGTAACGGAAATCAACTACCTTGTCGCCCTTCACATCAAAATCTAAAACACCTAAGAATTTACTATTTGAACCAGCGTTCGTTACCAAGGTTATGCCGCCAGCATTTTTAACCTTCACTGGAATGGGTACGCCATCATGAGTATGACCACCCATAATGGCATCCAAACCACGCACCCGTGATGCCATTTTTAAATCCACATCCATTCCATTATGAGATAACAGTACTACGAGCTTAGCGCCTTTTGACTTCACCTCATCGATGGTCTTTTGGAGATTTTCTTCCTGGATTCCAAAGGTCCAATCTGGCGTGAAGTAACGTGGATTAGCAATCGGGGTATAGGGGAAAGCCTGACCAATAATGGCTACTTGAATACCATTTTGAACTTTCATAACATAGGGATTGAATACTATGTCGCCAAAATCAGCAGTCTTAATATTCTGCGCAATAAAAGAAACCTTACCCTTAAAGTCACCGTTCACAATTTCCATGACGCGCTTTTCGCCCAGAGTCATTTCCCAGTGTGGAGTCATCACATCAACGCCCAATGCCAACGCAGCATCTACCATGTCCTGACCGTTTGTCCACAAAGAAGTCGCAGAGCCCTGCCAGGTATCACCACCGTCAAGTAATAATGCGCCAGGACGAGTAGCCTTCATTTGCTTAATCAAGGTGGCCATATGGGCAAAACCACCCATCTTGCCGTAGTTCTGTGCAGCCGCTACATAATCTAAATACGTAAATGCATGAGCATCACGCGTGCCAGAGCGGATACCATTTGCTTTGAGGAAGTGCTCGCCTACTAAGTGTGGAGTTTTGCCTTCTTGTGCACCAATTCCTAGATTGACATTAGGCTCACGAAAATAAATTGGTAATAGCTGTGCATGACAGTCTGTGAAATGTAGCAAGTGCACATTACCAAATTTAGGCAAGTCATAAAACTTTTGCGCCGCGCTTTGCGCCTGGACAAAATTAGACTGCAAACTCATTCCACCCGCAGATGCAAAAGCAAGTGCCTGCAAAAAATCACGTCGACTTAAAGACATAACATTCCTCTTGTGAAAACAGGCCTGTCGGCCTGTTATTTAGGTTCTTATTTTCTTTATTGGTTCACTGGCGATGCTGGATCTAATAGCAATGCCATGACATCCTGGATTTGCTGCTCATTGAGCAATTTGAAGTGAGCAAAACGTGGCATATTGCTACAAGCGTTATAGGCCTTCGAGTTGTTAATACGATTCCAGGTATAGGTGATCACTTCTTGTGAATAACCACGCAATTTTCCATAACCAGTTAATGATGGCCCAATGTTTCCATAGGATATTTCTTTCTTATCAATCTGATGACAGTTGTAGCAACCTCCGCCAACTGCAACATCTGCTTTATCAGTCCAAGTGGCTCCACGACCGCTCTGGGCAATAGCTTCACCTTTTTTCCAATCGCCAATGTATTTGCCATTAGAAGGCTGCTTAATACCAGCCATATTGATTTTTTGAATCTTGTCACGCATTTTTTCACCTTGCTTGCTATTAGCAAACACTGGGTCAGAGCAAAACTTTTGGGTTTCATCCTGCTGTATGCGGTCCAATCCTGCAATACCTTCAGCCCTAAAGCTATCGGTCATCATCTGGTTAAATTTAGGGTCATTCTTTTGTTGCGCCAATACTGTGTTCTGCATCAGGCAAGTGGCTAGAATGAATCCGGTCACTGTTAAGAGTTTTTTGATGTGGTTAATTTTCATGTTCTTTATCTCTTAACGCTTTAAGCCTGGGGTTTCAACAGTGCCGCCATTACCCGTCTTGGCCATATACATCGACAAGGCAATCGTCACATCTGAGCCATAAATGGGGAATGGGAAGCGTTGCTGGCGATAACAGTCATTTAAACGCTGCTGCATCGTCCAGAACTGCCCACTAGATACGCGATAGGCTGGCCAATAACCCCAACCTAAGGCAGCACCCTTTTGAGCGGTGATATTGGGCAAATCTTGTAAACGAATACGCTTCCCATCTTCAGCATGACAAGATGCGCATGAGAAGTCCATGGGACCACCCTGGAAGAAGAAAGCGCGCTTTCCTAAATCGTACATTTCTTTTTCTTTTGGATGATTGGTACTAACTTTGATCTTATCGCCCTTAGATAATGTGACTACATAGGCTACGATTGCTTCCATATCCTTTTTGGGTCCCCTTTGAAAAGGGGCGTCAATCATTTCTTGTGGAATACGACCTTGCAGGAACAGCATGCAAGTCATTAAACGAGACTCAAGATCTTGAACCTTATCAGTATCTGCGAAATAACGTGGTAGCTGGGCTGCTGCACCCTTTACTACGCCCGGCCCTAATCCCAAATCACATTTCTCTAAGGTGGCATTTTTAGGACCAGCAGGCTTTTTCCAGAGCTCTTCGCCAGCGGCCTCATATAGTTCTGAAGGATTTCCATCTGCAATCATCTCGCGATACTTAGCAATATCATCCGTAGCACTTTTTTGTGCAAACACCGAAGATGTCATTGTTAATAAAGCTGCTACTGAAGCTGTAGCCAACCCTAAAGTCAATTTACGCTGCATTTGAGACCCTTTCAAAACTATAAAGACGGTGAAGATTTCTAAGAAGCGGTTGCTTCATCAGTGCGCTTATCACCTTTACTGTCAACCCAACTCACAGTAATCTTGTCGCCTTTGGCGCCTTTGTACTTAAAGTTCAAGAATGGATCCTTCGAAACTGCAGGACCAAACTGACCATTAAAGACATCTTTGCCATTTGCTTTAACGTTGATGTTGCTAATGAACCATGCAGG
>CAJARE010000357.1 GCA_903944255.1 uncultured beta proteobacterium | reverse complement strand
TAAGAAGTAATTCTTAACACCATTGATCTGTAAGCCTAGCCTTCAACTGCTAGGCTTTTTTATTGCCTTGCTTCAAATAGCAATTCCAAAGAGCGTCAGTTTCATAGCTTGATTTCGAATGGGAACTAATGACTGGTATTGCGGGCTATGTGCCCAAGCATGAGCATCTTCTTTGCTTGGAAAATGTAGCTCAACATAGGCGCTACACGGCATGCATTGAAGTTCATTCCAAAAGATCTCAGTAATTACACCGCGGGCTTCAATGCGCCCTTGATAAAGCGCTACAGTTTGGCCAACCTGCTCGCGGTATTTCTCAAATGCACTCGGGTCTGTTAAATCCATTAATCCAATGACTTTAAATACCATATACCCCTCTCGATGAAAATTGAATATCAGCAGTTTATAAGCACGCTATAGTTACTGTATGAATCGCGATCAATTTATTCAAACCTTAGGGCAAGAGGGCTATCCAGATCCTGTTGAGGTGCTACGCGAACCAAATGGGCACTTAGACCATCACACACATCCATTTGAGGTGAAGGCGCTTGTTTTGAGTGGCAGTATTGAGTTAACTATCAATGGAATTACAAGCCATTACAGTAAAGGCAGTATTTTTCATCTAGGCTTTGAGGAGCCGCATTCAGAAACCTATGGTCCCCAGGGCGTTCATTACTTAGCTGCTAGAAAATAACGACTTCCGTTGGCCCCGAAGTACAAATTAAGAAATAACCAAAGCTTTTTCTTGACGTTTACTCATTTGACCTATGACACGTGCCCCGAGGAAATGGTGCTGATTGAAAATCTCCAGCACCTCCTTAACGGACTCAGAGCTACAAGAAACTAATAGGCCTCCACTAGTTTGAGGATCAGTTAATAAAGCTTGTTGTGCCGGCGTGAAGTTGCTTGGTACGACCACTTCGTTGCCGTAGCTCTCCCAGTTACGACCTGAGGCTCCTGTAATGATTCCATCGTTTGCAAATTGCTGAACATTAGACAGCAGGGGAACTTGGGACCAGTCTATATGTGCGGTGCAGTTTGATCCTCTTGCTAGCTCCAATAGGTGACCGGCTAATCCAAAGCCGGTGACATCAGTCAAGGCATGAACTCCAGAGAGTTTTGCTAGATCGGGGCCTGCAGCATTCAGTTTGGTGGTGTTGGCTATCATCTCGGCGTAACCATTTGGGCCAAGTACATCCTTTTTAAGAGCTGCCGAGAGGATGCCTACGCCTAAGGGTTTTCCAAGAATGAGGACATCACCAGGCTGGGCTGCAGCATTGCTTTTTATGCGCTTGGGATCTACGATACCAATGGCCACTAAGCCATATATTGGTTCAACTGAATCGATCGTGTGCCCGCCAGCAATCGGAATGCCAGCACTACGGCATGCTTCTGCACCACCCTCCAAAATTTTTGCAATGGTTTTATTGGATAACACCTTAATAGGCATACCAACTAATGCAAGTGCAAAGAGGGGGGTGCCACCCATTGCATAAATGTCACTAATGGCATTTGTTGCGGCTATCTTTCCGAAATCAAACGGGTCATCTACGATTGGCATAAAAAAATCTGTAGTGGCAACAATAGCTTGCGACTCATTAATTTGATAAACCGCTGCATCATCAGAGGTCTCAATGCCAATGAGGAGCTCTTTCGGAAAGGGGAGATGGGGAACGCCCTTTAGAATTTCAGATAGAACGCTTGGTGCAATTTTGCAACCGCACCCACCGCCATGAGAGAGGGAGGTGAGGCGCGGTTCGTTTATTTGGTTCATAGGAAAGGATTTTAATACCAGATTTACCTACTAAAACTCTTCTTTGGCGGGGCACTACGTTTAGTTGAGGGCTTAGCTCGTGGCGCGCTTGAGTTACCTCCAGCTGACTTCTGGCTACTGGGCTTTCTTGATTGTTGATGTTGCTGACTCCGAAGTTGTATCGGTTGAGCAACAGCATTGGGATCGGGCTCAAATCCAGCGATGATCTCTTGTGGTAATTTTTGCTTAATCAGCTTTTCAATATCTTTGAGCATTTGATGTTCATCCACGCACACCAGGGATACGGCAACCCCATTTGATCCTGCACGGCCAGTTCGACCAATTCGATGGACATAATCTTCCGATACATTAGGCAGGTCATAGTTGACTACGTGGGGCAGTTGATCGATATCAATTCCTCGTGCGGCAATATCAGTGGCAATCAAGGCGGTTAATTTACCTGCCTTAAAGTCAGCCAATGCTTTGGTGCGAGCAGTTTGACTTTTGTTGCCATGAATTGCCATACAAGTGATCCCATCCTTTTCTAATTGAGTCACTAGCTTATTGGCACCATGCTTAGTGCGCGTAAAGACCAATACCTGCTTCCAATTGTTTGACTGAATCAGGTGCGCTAGTAATGGCTGCTTTTTATTTCTATCAACTGGATGAATCAATTGCGCAATCGCCTCATTAGCACTATTACTGCGTGCTACCTCAATTAATTCAGGTGAATTGAGTAAGCTATCTGCGAGTGATTTAATTTCAGTAGAGAAGGTTGCAGAAAATAAGAGGTTCTGACGCTTTTTAGGCAAAGCTGCCAAAATCTTTTTGATATCTCGCAAGAACCCCATATCCAGCATGCGATCTGCTTCATCTAATACTAATATTTCAATATCATTTAATGAAACACATTTTTGAGACATTAAATCTAAGAGGCGGCCTGGAGTAGCAACTAGAATATCCAAGCCAGCTGCAATTGCCTTAATCTGTGGATTGGCACCAACTCCACCAAAGATCACAGCGGATTTTAGGCCAGTATATTTTCCATAGGTCATTACAGATTCTTGGATCTGCGCTGCCAGTTCTCGCGTAGGCGTCAGAATCAGCACGCGCAGGAGGCGTTTACCACTCGGTTTAGCGCTAGTACTCAAGCGTTGCAAAATCGGAAGTGTAAAGCCAGCAGTTTTTCCAGTGCCGGTTTGTGCTGCGGCAAGTAAGTCGCCGCCCTTTAGGACAGCTGGAATCGATTTAGCTTGTATGGGGGTAGGGCTGGTATAGCCCTCTTCGGAAATTGCACGAAGAATGGGTTCGGATAAACCGAGATCAGTAAATAACATAGGAACCAATAAATGATTGGCCCGTATTCAATGAAAAGACAATCCCGGCCAATGGGGTGAGCTGCTACGCTAAAGCATTTGCAGTAAGAGCTACTATTTTACATTCATTACTAAAGATGAATAAATATAGGGTGACCTAGAGCTTTGAAGCCACTGTACTGGCATAACCAGAAGTAAATGTTTTTTCATGACCAGTGTCAGGATCATAAGTCGTACGCTCTACTTTTCCAATATTGGCACCATACACATGAATGCTGATCGAAGTTTGGTCATTATGGTTATTGGCTACTTCATGAATATCATGGCTATTTGGCGAAACGGTATCGACATAACCTGGTGGGCAAATGTAAGGGATTCCTGCTTGATAGCTGCCATCAGGCTGTTGGTGATAATGAGTCCCTTTTTCTTCTCCGCGTAGTTGACCCACCATGCCCCAAACAGTGTGATTGTGTACGGGTGTTTTTTGACCAGGCCCCCACACAAAGCTCACTACCGAAAAGCGATCCAAAGGATCTGCGTATAGCAAATATTGCTGGTAATGCTGGGGATGTGGTTTAGTAAATTCTTCAGGAAGCCAGTCATCTACTGAAATAAGATTCTCAAGCAAGGCTTTTCCCTCTACAAAGATGATCTCTTCGCTTGGATTTTGCTCAATTAAATGCGTGAATTTCTGAATAAAGTTGAATAATTTTCCGTCTGTCATGATGTGCTTAATTAATAAATAACCATTCAGGCAAAGCTTTGGGTTTGAGTGTTTTTGTATCCACGCAAACAATATGTATCAAAGCACTTGCAATGATTTGTAAATCATTTGTGTCACCATCATCAATCATACGGCTAGCTGTTTGCTTTACAGCTACTCGCGTTCTTCCTCGATGTTCAATGACCTGATCTATATAGAGAAGGTCATCTAATCTACCGGGTTTATAAAAATGCATGCTGAGTTCGTGTACAGGAAGTAATATGCCAAACTCATTGATCAGTTTAGTAGGGCTCAGGTCTCGCTGATAAAGCCATTCTGCACGACTACGTTCAAAAATTTCTAGATAACGGCCATGGTAAACAAAACCAGCGGCATCCGTATCAGAGTAGCAAACACGGTGCAAATATGGAGTAGGGGTAGTAGTCATTATTAGTTAGTGAGAAATAGGCATTAAGAGAATCATATTACGATGATCAATGCCGGCCTCCTCATAGATCGGCCCCTGGGGGTTAAAGCCGTATTTTTCATAAAAAGGGATTGCTAGCACTTGGGAATGGAGGATAAGGATGGAAATATTTTGAGTCTGAGCCAGTTCAATGAGCTTAATCAGCATGGCCTTGCCGATCCCCTTGCCACGAAATTGAGGTAAAACTGCCATTCTGCCGATTTGCCCTTGATTGACTTCCATAGCGACTAGTCTTCCAGTGCCAACACATTGGGAGTCTTCAAAGGCTAAGGCATGCCAACATATGGGGTCAAACTCGTCTAATTCGAGGTCTTGAGGCACTCCTTGCTCCTCAATAAACACTTGTTTACGAATAGCATAGGCATCTTTCGATGCTTGCTGCCAGGATTGAATCAATATCACTATTAGTCCAGGTTTCGTAAGATCAACAATTTTAAGTGGGCTTGGAATTTAATATACCGTAGGTACAATGAATTGAGCAGCTATTTGGCTGATTCTACCCCTCACTTTATTTGGAGCTATTTTGAAAAAAACCATTATTTCCAGTTTATTTGTCACTGCAGGTTTTGTATTTGCAAGCACCACTTTTGCACAAGCGCCAGCCAAGATGGTTCCTTTAGCTGCTGAAGTAGCCGTATTAACTGCTACTGTGGATTCGGTAGACGCAAAAAAGCGCATCGTAGTTTTGAAGGACTCTAATGGAAACTTGGCACAGATGAATGTTTCCAAGCAGATTAATGATCTAGAAAAAGTTAAAAAAGGTGATATTTTTGTAGTTGAGCATGCACAAGCAATCGCTGTTGGTTTAACAGCAGCAGGTAAAGATGCCAAACCTGGTGTTTCAGGTGTGCGTTCTGTAACAGTGGCGGGCAAGGGTTCAGCTAAACCATTTGAAGAGACAACAGATACTATCTACGCTACGGTAAAGATTTCTACGATCGATGCTAAGTCACGCGTTGTTACTTTTACTATGCCTAATGGCGAGAAGCAAAAAGTAAAAGTAGACCAAAGCGTTCTAGGACTTGATAAATTCAAGGTAGGCGATGATGTCATGGTTGAGTACATCGACGATACTGCGATTGGATTTGTAACGCCTAAGAAGTAAGGTCTTATGACCATACAGCAATCAACTTGATGTTGATTGCTAAGAAAAAGTCCGCAAATGCGGGCTTTTTTCTATTTTGGCTTACGCTTTACTTCTGAGCGTTCGGAAAAAAGAGTTGTTCACCGCCAATTTGATAGCTGGCAATCACATCTTGACCATTTTTGGAGAGAATCCAATCGATAAAGGCCTGTCCTTCAGCCTTCTTCACGTTCGGATATTTAGCTGGATTAACCAACATAACGCCATATTGATTAAAGAGCTTAGGGTCTCCTTGTACTAGGATAGTTAAATCACCACGGTTTTTAAAGGTCAGCCAAGTAGCGCGATCGGCCAAGATATAGCCGTTCATGCCTGAGGCAGTGTTCAGGGCTGGCCCCATACCAGAGCCTGTTTCCTTGTACCATGATGCGCCAGGTGTAGGGGTGATTCCTGCGTCTTTCCAATAACGTAATTCTGCAGCATGAGTTCCGCTTTTATCTCCACGAGAGACAAATGGCGCTTGAGAAGAAGCAATTTTTTTAAAGGCCGCTTGAATATCTTTGCCGCCCGCTATTTTTGCTGGGTCAGACTTGGGGCCGATTAATACAAAATCGTTGTACATCACTTCATTGCGTTGGGTCGCAAAACCCTCGCTAACAAATTTTTCTTCAGCAGGTTTGTCATGCACAAAGACGACATCAGCATCTCCACGACGACCAATATCTAATGCTTGGCCAGTTCCTACAGCAACTACTTTGACATCGATGCCGGATTTCATTTTGAAGATTGGCAAAATAAAGCCAAATAGACCAGATTGCTCAGTAGAGGTGGTAGATGAAAGCACAATACTTTTTTCTTGTGCAATAGCACTTTGGCTTAGCAAGCTCAATGTTGCGATAGAAATCGCTAGGAGGCGAGTAAGGAAAGATTTCATATGGTGTCCCCAGTAGTGTTCAGTTAATATCTGTCATACTACAAAACATCAATATGCAAAAAATTACATATGCGAATCCAGATTAGACCCACCCTCGTATTTGGGGGGAAGAACGCCAAAGATCCGGCTGTTATTGATCTGGTATGGCTCACAAGCTTGCTCAGAGATATTGACCAGGGTAAGACTTTGATGTCTGCCTGCAAAAAGGCTGGTCTGTCCTACCGAAATGTATGGCAAAAAGTCAATGAGGTGGAGACGGCACTGGGCTTTAAATTGATGGAGCGAGTACGAGGGCATGGCTCACAACTCTCTGAATATGCTAAATACCTGATTCAATTTACTGAAGATTTTGATGAAAAGACTCGTAGGCTCGGACAAACAAGCCTTGCCCATTTAGAAGAGGGATTTGCATTGTTTCGAAATAAGTCTGAGAAGCGTTGGAGGTTTGTCAGCAGTAGTGACCCTATTATTCGGGCTGCAGTTTCTGGTTTTGAAAAATTTGAACTCGGTACCGCAGGCTCGGGTGAGGCCTTAGAGCGTCTCTTTAATTATGAGACAGACATTGCCGGTTATCATGTCTCCGATCTTCAGGCATCAAAGACGATTGCTAAGCGCCTGCAAAAGGAGGGGATGCAAATATTTCCAGTCATGAAAAGAGTGCAGGGTCTGATGATTGCCAAAGGTAATCCTCTTAACATTACAGGCGTACGAGATTTGTTGCGCTCAAATATTCGATTTATTAATCGGCAAAAAAGTTCTGGCACCCGTTTGCTCTTAGATACC
>CAJARE010000356.1 GCA_903944255.1 uncultured beta proteobacterium | reverse complement strand
TAATAATATGTATATTTATATATTATCTTAATATATAATAAATTGCAATGGACTATTCACTTTTAATTGCCCCAGCCTTGGGTATCTTCGTCGGCCTCCTGATGGGTCTTACTGGAGCTGGGGGAGGCATTTTGTCAGTACCCCTGCTGGTATTCGCACTGCACCTTAAGGTAGCAGAGGCTGCTCCTATTGCACTGACTGCCATTGCGCTAGCTGCAGGCGTTGGGGCGCTGCTAGGTTATCAAAATAAGATACTGCGCTACAGGGCTGCCATCTTTATGGCGTTATTTGGCCTGCTGATTTCACCTCTAGGGCTATGGTTAGCGCAACGAATACCCAATCACCCACTTCTGATTCTCTTTAGTTGCACTCTATTTTATGTTTCAACTCGCTTATACCTAGAGGCTCGTAATGAGATATTAGGTATTCAGCCAAAAGCTCAACTACCACCCCCATGCCTGCTCAACACGCAGTATGGAAAACTAAACTGGAATATCCCTTGTGCAAGAGCGCTCATGTTTTCAGGAGGACTGGCGGGATTTTTATCAGGTCTGCTGGGCGTCGGCGGGGGCTTCATTATTGTTCCCGCTTTAAAACGCTATACCGATCTTCCGATTCAATCGATTGTTGCCACTTCCTTAGGTGTGCTCGCCATTATCTCTAGTGGTAGTGCCATTGTCGCTGCAGCAAGCGGCAATCTAAACCTCAGTATCGCCATTCCTTTCTCATTAGGCGCTTTAGCAGGCCTATTAATAGGAAGGGCATTTGGCAAAAAAATGAGCGGGCCCAGATTGCAACAAATTTTTGCCATACTCACTTTCGGCGTAGCGATCAGCCTGATGTTTAAGGGTTTAGCAAACTGATTTATCTTTGTGAAGCGCTATCCCTTGCTACGATTTACTAGCAGTTCTGCAGCACGCTGAGCAATCATCATCGTTGGAGCTGCAGTATTACCAGAGGTAATCGTGGGCATTGCAGAAGCGTCCACTATGCGTAGATGATGAATTCCCCTAACGCGCAATTCAGAATCTAAAACAGCCATTGGGTCATCCGCGCGCCCCATCTTGCAGGTACCCACTGGATGAAAAATGGTCGTGCCAATATCCCCCGCTGCTTTTACTAACTCTTCATCCGTTTGATATTGCACTCCAGGCTTGTACTCTTCTGGAGCATATGGTTTCAGAGCATTAGTTTGAACAATTTTGCGAGTCAACCTTAATGATTCAGCTGCAACTTTTCGGTCTTCAGGAGTAGATAGGTAGTTTGGATTGATGACAGGTGGCGCCTCTGGATCAAGCGAATGAATATGGACACTCCCCCGCGATGTCGGTCTGATATTGCAGACACTCGCTGTGAATGCATTGAAAGCATGTAAATCATCACCAAACTTTTCTAGTGATAAAGGCTGTACGTGATATTCCACATTGGCGCGTGCTTGCTCAGGCGAGCTATAAGCAAAGGCCCCCAGCTGAGATGGCGCCATGGACATCGGCCCCGAACGCTTCAGTAAATACTCTAAGACAATCATGATCTTGCCCCATAGGGTATTAGCCTTAGTATTTAAAGTTGAGATACCGCCAACCTTATAGACCATCCGTAATTGCAAATGATCTTGAAGATTCTCACCAACTCCAGGTAGATCTTGCATGACTGGGATACCCAAGGCATTCAAATGGGCAGCCGCACCGATACCCGATCGCTCTAAAATTTGTACACTGCCGATGGCTCCAGCACAAAGCAGGACCTCACCACCCTGCTCTATGGCGCAAAGTGCCTCTGCATTCAATCCATCTTTGAGATACTCCACACCAAAACAATTTTTAGTGCTCGCATCAATCTTCAGTTTGGTGACCATAGCCTCAGTGATAACCGTAAGGTTAGGACGTTTTTGAGAATCTTTCAAAAATGCTTTTGAGGTATTGAGCCTCCAGCCAGCACGTTGACTAACGTCAAAGTAACCAACACCAAAATTATCGCCACGATTAAAGTCATCCGACGCAGGGATACCTGTCTCTACTGCTGCTTCCCTAAATTTATCCATAATGGGCCAGCGTAAGCGCTGCTTAGACACAGTCCATTCGCCACCTTTGCTATGCCACTCATTAGCATCGCTGTGATAATCCTCAAACTGCTTATAACGCTTCAAGGCATTTTCCCAAGACCAAGCATCATCACCCGTTGCTTGGACCCATGATTCATAGTCACCAACTTGACCGCGCATATAAATCATGCCGTTGATGGAGGAGCAGCCGCCCAAAACTTTGCCGCGTGGATATATCAAGGAGCGGCCATTCAAACCGCTCTCCTTGACCGTCTTAAAACACCAATCAGTCCTGGGATTGTTAATGCAATACAAGTACCCGACAGGAATATGGATCCACATATAGTTGTCGCTCTTGCCTGCCTCAATTAATAAGACCCGTTTAGCAGGATTTTCAGATAAACGCTTAGCGAGCATGCAGCCAGCGCTACCTGCTCCAATAATGATGTAGTCGTATGTGTTAGCCAAGGCCATTTTCTAACTAGCAATGAATGATGGCTTCCATTATTTACCAATACAAAAATTCAGGTATTTCTTGTTACTTTTGATGATTTGTTATAAGATCACTATTGATCTAATATTAGATCATAAGAATTCAATTCAAACGACCATTTGCACAATTTGTTAAAAAATCCAGAAAACCTCTGCAACTTGCGATTGAAGACGTGGTGATAGCGCTCTGTAAGAATCCTGAAATGGGTGAACAAAAGATTGGTGACCTACATGATGTTTGTGTTTACAAATTTCGCTTTAATAGACAGAAGTATTTAATTGCCTATCAGTATGGTGTTGATGATCAGAGTCTAAAAATATTATGGATTGATTTCTACAAAGTCGCTAGCCATGAAAATTTTTATACTGAACTAAAAAAATTTATCCATTAAGAACTGGAAAACTCGATGAGCCAATCCATTACAGCTGAAGATTTATTTGCACAAGTAAAGCAGATGACAGCCAAAGAACGTATTAAATTTTTCTCACTGATTGCCATTAGCGCCTTTAAAGATTCCGACTATAGCCATGATCAAGTATTTGGAAGATTAAAAAATGAGGCCTTTTCAGCAGAAGAGGCTGCTGAGTACCTTGAAGTTTCCTTGCCTACCTTGCGCCGCTATGTGCAATCGGGAAAACTGAAGCCTAATACCGTTATTGGGCGCAGTCAGCTTTTTTCAAGCACAGACTTAAGGCTCTTTAAACAAAAAATGAACTAGGGAAGCTTAGGAAGCCTAATACCCGTCTAAAATAAGACCATGCACATCAATGAAAAAAATCGGACTCCCAAGCTGGCCGAGCCTGATGAGGGGCCCAGCAAATCGGAGTTAAAGCGCCAAATGACAGAACGTCAGAAATTGGCCGAAGTATTGGCTGCGCTCAGTAGTGATGCACTGAAAACGATTCCGCTAGATGAGGCAATTAAAACGGCGATTGCGGAGACCAATAAAATCAAAAGTTTTGAAGCGATTCGCCGCCATAAGCAATATCTTGGTAAATTGATGCGCTTCTTGGATGATGACGAGCTTGATGCTATTCAAAAACGATTAGATGCGATTCAGGGAGTCAGTAAGGCTGAAACTGCTAAGCTCCATTTTTTAGAAAGCTATCGCGATCGTTTGGTGTCAAATGATGAAGCATTTACCAAAATGATCGAACAATATCCCGATATGGATATTCAGAATATGCGCACTCTGATACGTAATGCCCGCAGAGAAAAAGAGCAGGACAAACCTCCTAAAGCCTACCGAGAAATTTTCCGCGTTTTAAAAGAGATGGGGCTTTAAACCTGGAGCCTGAGGGATGGTAGCTCAATCCAGCGATATAAATAATTAGCGGCAACTGTACTGAAAAGCACCACACCCAACATCAGCGAGAGCGCCAATAGCCCACTCTCATGAGTATGCATACCTGTTGCGATATACAAGGTATTGGCCAGCAAAATAAATGCAAAGTGAATCAGAAATGCGCTGTAGGAGCGCAAACTTCCCCAAGCAATTGCCTTCAGTAAAAATGATTTACCATTTGCAATCGAGGGATAAGGATGATTTCCCCATAGCAATAAAGCAATCGCCACAAACCAAGCTAAAAAGTTTCGTAACCAAATCTGCTGGAAGGAAGAAGCTGCAATGATGAACCCGATCACAATTAGCGCTACTTTAGCTAAACGATTGACATTCTGATTTTCAAAGCTTTTGGCTAAGTAGGCCAAGACACCTAGGCTGTAGGACCCAATAAAATAAATAAAGTAGGCCTCATAAGTTCCAGACCGATTAAAAAATAATAATGAACTCACTGCCAAAATGCTGATCACCCAAATGACTGCCTGATAACTGGGAAAAGAAATCAACAAAATAGCCAAGACGGAATAAAGCTGCCAATCGATGGCGATATACCAAGCGCCTGCAGAAATGGAATCCAATCCCAAGATGCCTTGGATAAAAAAGAGATGGGCTAAAAATTGACCTAAAGTCTCTGTTTCGCCGACGAATTCATCATTTACCCAATGCCGTGCAATATACGCACAGACGATGGTGAAAATTAGTGCTGCTGTATAGGGACTAAAGAGACGAAGATAGCGATTCAGAATCACCTTGAGTAGGCTTTGCGCACTAAATTTAATCGTGGCATAGCGACTCAGTGATTGAGCTGCCAAATAACCTGCCATGACCA
This sequence comes from uncultured beta proteobacterium, assembly GCA_903944255.1. GTDB lineage: Bacteria > Pseudomonadota > Gammaproteobacteria > Burkholderiales > Burkholderiaceae > Polynucleobacter. The sequence goes on along the minus strand of CAJARE010000356.1, from coordinate 4,172 downwards.
AAAATATTTGCACTGCATAACGACCATACTCAAACAGCCAAGTCATTAGTCCAGGCAAGAGACTACGTGCATCTTCTGCAATTTGTCCGTAACTCGACAAATGATGAAGAATAATTAAAAGTGCAGCACTCAGCTTCAGAAAATCAATTAAGAAAAGTGGCTGCTGACGCATAAAATATAGACGCAGCTAAACTTATTTAGACTTAGCTTTAGGTTTGCCCATCAATGATGCCAATAAGGGATTGGCCTTCGCTAACTCTTTCTTACTCAAGACCTTATCTTCAGCGCTGCCTGGTTTTGGGGCTTTGGCAGCGTTCTTCATGCGACTAGCAACAGCCAATCCTTGATTTTTATAAAGATCTGTTTTTTTCATTGTCATGGCTGTTACTCTTCAAATCTATAGCTAAGAATGCTGATTATTTCGTAAGTGAGCGTGCAGCTAGTCCCAAGAAAAGCATTGACCAGCCTTGTAATAGCAACTCGACTGCTATTAGTAATCCAGGTAACCACAAGCTGGAAGATGGGAAGCTATTCATAATCATTACGCCTAGCAAGATGGAAATTGCCGATGAAAGCACTAACCAAAACCATTCGCCAAAAAGACGATGTTGAAATGCAGATACCAGGCGCAGAAAACCTGTAACAAAAAAGATCGCTGCTAACCACAGAGTAATGACTTCGAGTGCTGGGATTGGAAATGCCCAAGTATACAAACCAGAAGCTATATACAACACTGCCAAGATCGCTTGAATACCAACGCTTTTCCAGCCATGAGATTTCAAGGCGTGAACACCTTGCAATATGCCGCCCACAATTAAGAAGGCGCCCAATACGTTAATAGACACAAAAGAAAACAGGGTCTGGCCTGCAATACCAACCATGCCAAGCACGATAAATAAAATTCCCAGACCAATTAAGGCGCCTGGTACCTTTGCTGCAGCACCTAATACTGCGGTACGCATTTGCTTTACTTGCTCAATTGTTGGGTCAGCCATTCCATTCTCCTAATAAGGTACTTCTTTGGCACTTCATTTACTTCAAAAATACTTCTCTCACTATAGTGCGTCGTCTACTGAATCGATAAATTCACGAATGGTTTGATTAAAAACTGCTGGCTGTTCAATATTCGATAAATGCGCAGCTTCTTCGATGATGACGAACTTTGATCCTTCAATCATGCGATTGAGTACGATAGACTGCTCTACTGTACACGCTGGGTCCTGGCGGCCAGTCAAAATTAATGTAGGCGTCTTAATCTTGAGCAGCATGGTGGTTTGAGCCATGTCTCGCACTGCACTACCGCATCCAATGTAGCCATCAACACCTGTTTCCAGGATCATCTGACGCACTTTCTCAATATCTTGTGGAGCACGCTGTACAAAAGGATCAGTAAACCAGCGTTTGATGGTTCCATCTACCAATCCAGCAAGACCCTCTTTGCGCGCTGTTTCGAAACGATCTTCCCATAAGCTACGGGGTGGCATTTCACTGGCGGTATCACATAGGGATAAGGAATACACACGTTCCGGAAAGCGTGCGCCAATTTGCTGACCAATCATTCCGCCAATCGATAAACCAACAAAATGGACCTTCTTGATCTGCAATGCATCTAACAAGCCAACTGCATCATCTGCTAGCTGCGCAATGGAATAGGTTCCTGGCGTTGTTTGAGTGCCTCCGTGACCTCGTTTGTCGTAACGCAACACTCGATAACGGTCTGTCAAAGCTGGCACATTCCAGTCCCACATTGCGTGGCTTGACATCAAACTATTGGCCATTAAAACGACATGGCCGTTCTCGGGCCCATCAAATCGATAGGCTACCTCGAGTCCATTGACTTGAACTGTGTTGGTTTTTGCATTTTGGGTCATTTATGTGCGCTTTCTTTATATCTTTGTATATTGCTATTTATGTAATTCTGAGAGCATGGTAGATTATCCAATGAAACTATAAAAATACTGAAGGAGACCAGATGTATATCACTAAGCGCCCAGGGCAGTTTGCCCAAATCATCCTCAATATGACCTTCGGCTTGGGGTTCGCCCTGACTATGAATGTCAGCCATGCTCAAAACCCAGGACAAAATTATCCTGACCGAACCGTCAAAATGGTGGTGCCCCTCACTCCAGGCTCTGGCGCTGATATTGCTGGACGAGTGGTAGCTAAAAGCCTTAATGAAACTTGGAAGCAGTCCGTCATTATTGAAAATCGGCCTGGAGCAGGAGGTTTGATTGGTACAGGCGTCGTCGTCAACTCTGATCCGGATGGTTACACCCTACTAGTGCAATCAGCATCTTATGCAGCTAACCCCGCTATTTATAAGAAGCTACCTTACGATCCATTAAAAAGTTTGATTGATGTCGCCATTCTTGGGCAGACGCCTTATGTGATGATCACTTCAGCAGATGGTCCATATAAAAGCATTCGTGACTTAGTGGCCGCCGCTAAAGCTAAACCCGGAGAGATCACCTTTGCCTCTGCTGGTGTTGGTAGCTCCACCCATCTGGCAGCGGAGTATTTCAATCAACTCATGGGTATTAAGTTGATTCATGTTCCCTATAAAGGTTCGCCTGAAGCGATTCAAGACACCATATCAGGACGCACAGCCTTTTATATGGCGCCACTAGATACGGCGATTGGACAACTAAAAGGCGGCAAAGCTCGCGCCCTAGGTGTAAGCAGCAAAACTCGTAATGCCGCAGTGCCTGATATTCCTAGTATTGCTGAGCAAGGCTATCCCAATTTTGAAATTGGCTTGTGGTTTGGTGTATGGGCACCCGCTGGAACACCTCCCGCTATCGTGACTAAGATTAATCAGAGCGTCAATCAATCTATGCTTGATCCCGAAGTGAAAACTGCTTATGAAACTAAAGGGATTAAAGCAACGCCAATGAGCCCAGCTGAATTTAGCAAGTTTGTTCGTGAAGAAATAGCGAAGTATCAAAAGATTGCTAAAGAAGCAGCAATTGAGCCTCAATAAAAATTCAGCACCCCTATGTCAAGCACCCGACTCGGAAATTCGTTCACCTAAGATCCAATTTCCGAACGGGGCTGTCGATTGTCATGCGCACGTATGTGGTCCAGCCACTCGCTTTCCCTATGCAGATGAACGCATCTATACGCCGCCTGATGCCACACTACAAAGCTATAACGGTCTACTCAATCAATTAGGAGTAGATCGTGCAGTACTAGTACAGCCCAGTGTTTACGGTAGCGATAACCGTGCGATGTTCGCTGCGCTTACGAGTGATCCTCAAAAATTTCGTGGTATTGCCGTTATTGCTGACAACAGCAGCGATCTAGAGCTTGAGAAGCTACATCTTGCTGGAGTACGTGGACTTCGCTGCAATATTGTCGATGTTGCAGATAAAAGTGCAGGCCTGCCTATTGAATATCTGACTACCCTAGCCAAACGAATCGCCCCTTTCGGTTGGCATCTCGAGCTACTGATGCATGTCAATGAATATCCAAACTTGACTCAGGTGTTTGAGGATTTTCCTGTGGACCTAGTCTTTGGTCATTTTGGCTATTCCCATGCAAAACATGGAGTAAATGATTTAGGCTTTCAAGGCATGCTTGAGCTGATGCGTCAGGAGAAAGCTTGGGTCAAGATGACTGGGCCCTATCGAATCTGTGATGGTGATTTGCCATATGCTGATATGCGACCCTTCAATGATGCCGTCATTGCAGCCAATCCCCATCAATTAATCTGGGGCAGTGATTGGCCCCATGTGATGGTCAAGAAGCAAATGCCACACGATGCTGACCTATGCGACCTCTTTGGAGACTGGGTTCAGGACCCAGCCCTCAGAAATTCGATCTTGGTGGATAACCCCTGTATCCTTTACGACTTCCCCGTACTAAGTTAAGTACGCCCTTGTATTCAGGAATCGTATTTTTATGAGCTCTACTTTTACTATCATTTTTGGCATTATTGCCATCCTCCTTCCATTAGTAGTTGGGCGCCTTTTCTGGAAACGATTCGACCATTACTTTGGAAGAGGCGACACAGTCTATATGGATAGCTTGGAATACTTTCTCAAAAAAATTGGATCTACCATACTCATCGCCTTCATCATTCTTTGGATTGGTATGAGTTTGGTGTTTAACGGTAGCGCCTCTTGAGTGACATGAACGATCAACTTCTCAGCATTCTGCGCAATGCAAAGTTG
>CAJARE010000355.1 GCA_903944255.1 uncultured beta proteobacterium | reverse complement strand
CAAAAAACCAGCTAAGCCAGTAAAAAGTGCTAAACCAGCACCTAAAGCTAAAGCGAAGACTCCAGCTAAACCAGCGCCTAAGAAGGTAGTTGCTAAACCAGTACCGAAGGCGAAGGCAGTTACTAAACCAGCGCCTAAAGCGAAAGCGAAGACTCCGGCTAAACCAGCTAAACCAGCACCGAAGGCGAAGGCAGTTGCTAAACCAGCACCGAAGGCGAAAGCGAAGACTCCGGCTAAACCAGCCAAGCCAGCACCTAAGGCTAAAGCAAAGACTCCGGCTAAACCAGCGCCTAAGAAAGTAATTGCTAAACCAGCACCTAAGGCGAAGACGCCAGCTAAACCAGTTAAAGCTGCTGCAAAAGTTCCGGCTAAAGCAGAAACTAAAGTCGAACCCGCCAAAAAAGGTAAGGCTGCTGCATTAAAGGTAGAAGAGGTAAAAGAGCTCAAGGGTAAAAAGGCCAAGGCTGTTGATGTTGCTACTCCAGTAGTTGAGGAAGAGAAGAAGCGCGGTCGTAAAGCTAAAGCGGAAGTTCCGGCAGATGGCGCAGAGCCAGTTTTAACTGATCGTCAAAAAGCCCGTGAGCGCAAAGCAAAAGAAAAGGCGCTCCTAAAAGAATTCGCAGCCCAACAATTAGGTACTGAAGAGCAGCAAGAATTACGCCGTGCCCGCTTAAAGACCTTGATCAAGATGGGTATGTCCAAGGGTTACTTAACTCATGGCGAAATGAATGACGTGATGTCTGATGAGTTGTCTGATGCTGATGCATTAGAAACTTTGATTAGCTTACTAAACGATATTGGTATTACCGTTTACGAACAAGCTCCTGATGCTGAAACCCTGATCCTGTCAGACAATACAGCCGCTGCCGCATCCGAAGAAGAAGCTGAGGAAGAGGCTGAAGCTGCCTTATCAACTGTTGACTCAGAGTTTGGCCGAACTACTGACCCTGTGCGCATGTATATGCGTGAGATGGGCACGGTAGATTTGTTGACTCGTGAAGGCGAGATAGTCATTGCGAAGAAGATTGAGGCCGGCCTCAAAGATATGGTGATGGCTTTGGCTGCATGTCCAGTAACCATTGGTGAAATCTTAATTAACGTAGATAAGATCGCTAGTGGTGAAATCGAGATCGATCAATTTGTTGATGGTTTAGTTGATCCTAATGCTGAAGATATTAAGTTGGGACCAGAGGAACCAGAAATTGATCCTGATGCTGAAGTAGGCGATGAAGAGGGTGATGAAGAGGGTGCTGGCGGTGCCGCAGCAGCAACAGCTAATGCCAAGCAACTGGAAGAGTTAAAGCAAATTTCTTTGGAGAAGTTTGCAATCGTTCGTAGTCAATCTGACAAAATGCGTCGTGCTTTTGATAAAGATGGGTACAACTGCCCTGCCTATATCAAGGCGCAAGATGCGATTCGTGCTGAGTTACTGGGCTTTCGCTTAACTGCTAAGAGTGTTGAAAAATTATGCGACACCATGCGTTCACAAGTAGACCAAGTCTGGAAGCTTGAGCGGGGTATGGTCAGCTTATTGGTAGACAAGGTGGGCGTTAATCGTGGTGAAGTCTTAAAAGAATTCCCCAAGATGTCGATGAATTTGACTTGGACTGATAAGCTTCTCAAAGAGAATAAGCCATACACAGCGCTGCTCCAGCGTAATGTTCCAGCGATTCAAGAACTTCAACAGAAGCTCATTGATATTCAAAAGAATGTGGTTATTCCACTTCCAGAATTAAAAGAAGTAAACAAGCAAATGATTGCGGGCGAGAAGCGTGCTCGTGAGGCGAAACGTGAGATGACAGTAGCCAACTTACGTTTGGTTATCTCGATTGCTAAGAAATACACTAACCGTGGCTTGCAGTTCTTGGATTTGATTCAAGAAGGTAATATTGGTTTGATGAAGGCGGTCGATAAGTTTGAATACCGTCGTGGTTATAAGTTCTCTACTTATGCAACCTGGTGGATTCGTCAGGCAATCACCCGTTCTATTGCTGACCAAGCTCGTACCATCCGTATTCCAGTTCACATGATTGAGACCATCAACAAGATGAATCGTATCAGCCGCCAGATCTTGCAAGAAACTGGTCACGAGCCAGATGCTGCAACCTTGGCACTGAAGATGGAAATTCCTGAAGATAAGATTCGTAAGATCATGAAGATTGCTAAAGAGCCAATCTCCATGGAAACACCCATTGGTGACGACGAAGATTCTCATCTGGGGGACTTCATTGAAGATGGCAATACTTTGGCACCGGCTGAGGCAGCATTGCATGAATCAATGCGTGATGTCGTGAAAGATGTTCTGGATTCTCTAACTCCACGCGAGGCAAAAGTATTGCGTATGCGCTTTGGTGTTGAGATGAGCACTGATCACACGCTTGAAGAGGTGGGCAAACAATTTGACGTTACTCGTGAGCGTATTCGTCAGATTGAAGCTAAAGCTCTGAGAAAAATGCGTCATCCAAGCCGTAGCGACAAGCTCAAGACCTTCCTCGAGGAAGATTGATCGTTTTTCAATGAATGATCGTAAATCCTTTATTGAAAAGGATTTACGATTTGCAGTTTCTTATTAATGATTTGTCGATGCTGCATATCCTCTGAGTACAGCCTCTCACATCCCGCTTCTAGTGCGGCGGCGATAATCATTGAATCGTAGTGTCGATAGCCATATTGCCTAGAAATCATTAATCCGGTGTTAAAAGTTTCCAAATCAAGCTTCATCACACTGAATATGGATGTAAATAGATCTAAAAATTCATCTAGCTCGGTATGCGATATTTTTATCTTTCTGAGGCTGGCAGATGTAAATTCATTGAGTACTTGAACACTAATCACATTAGACTGCTGTAGATTTGAACTAACCCAATCTGCTTTTTTTGAATCTGACGAAAGTAAATACAGTAAGGTGTTGGTATCAAAGAATATTTTCTTAGCGTTCATTCAGTTCAGATCTATCAAAGTGAAAATCAGCAGGCATGCGACCACGAAATTTTCTCAAACTTTGAAGCCTATCCTGCAGTGAAGGTTTTTTCTTTACTTGAAAATTTTTTCTGTCTGCAACATGAATCTCAATGTCATCACCTTCTTTAAGTTCTAAAAATTCAATCACTTGAGCGGGCAAACGAATTGCCAGGCTATTACCCCATTTGGATACGATCATGATTTTTACTCCAGTAAGATATACATATGATAATGTATATCATTTTGGAATTCAAGACTCATCAAGCGCTTCTAGGTCGCGTATTTAAAAGACCCATTCAATTACAATGCTAGCTTAGGGCCCATAGCTCAGTTGGTTAGAGCAGAGGACTCATAAGAAAGAAGCCCTAGGGGTCTTGTAACAAAGACCTCAATGATTTCAAGAGGTTAGTGGTGAATTAGGCGGTATAAATTCACTACACACCGCTTGCACACCGGAGCTTTTTTCATGGTGTGTAGTAAATGCGGTTTTTATGTGGTTTTAAGAAGTAAAGCACCCCTCAAAAGGTGTGTAGTACATGCAAAGTTTTAGGGCCTATAGCTCAGTTGGTTAGAGCAGAGGACTCATAGCGAAAGTTGTGCCTTATGCGTGGAAACTGCATAAGGGATGGTGTCAAATTCGGAGAAAGCTAAATGTAGCCAAAAGCTGCACAAGCTAACGCCGAGCGAAGCT
>CAJARE010000354.1 GCA_903944255.1 uncultured beta proteobacterium | reverse complement strand
TTGATTGCTACCTGGATCCCGGCAATCGCCAAACTTTTAATTCCAAAAAGCAGCCAAATTTTGGTGACAATCGTGGGTACTCTGCTGGCCTTTTATGCGATTGTAAATTAGCGACTAATTCATCTAGATAGACTTCCATCATGTTTGAGAATGATGGATTCCGCAAGGCCCGTGTTGCGACTTTGATCGCATTCTTACTTAATGGCTTTACGGTTGGTTCATTTATCTCACGGATTCCCGATTACAAAAACATTTTGAATATTTCAAACAGTTTGCTCGGTACTTCACTTTTTTGTGCATCGGTTGGTGTGCTGACAGCTCTTAGACCTACAAGTAAGTTAGCTGCAAAATATGGCAGCGGGCCCACCACTAGATATGGGGCATTCACATTAATCCTGGGAGTGCCTCTCGTGGGATTGCTGTTTAGCTTGCAATGGTTTTGGGTATCTTTGTTTATATTTGGATTCGTCTCCTCAGTTCACGATCTTTCGATGAATGCCCAAGCATCTGCTCTTGAACACCACGCAAAAAAGCGGGTTATGAGCAAGTTCCATGCAATGTGGTCCTTGGGCGGATTAAGCGGAGGAGCAATCGGAGGAGTCTTCGCAAATTTCGAAATATCACCTAGAGATCATTCATTTGTAGTAGGCATAATCATCTTAATTGTCGCCTTCACAACTAAAGATTGGTTTATGCCAGGAAGCGCAGACCGGCACGAAGTGGTTAGTGATGAGAAACCAAATAAGCGCCCACGAAAGTTAATTATTTTAGGATTATTTGGATTAGGCGGAGCCATCTGTGAGGGAGCGGCAAGTGATTGGGGAGGAGTTCTCGCTAGAGAAACCTTTAACGCTTCACCTTTTGTGGCAACACTTCCATATATTTTGTTTTCAGTAATGATGGTAACTGTTCGTCTTTCGGGGGATTGGTTAGCGAACAGGTTTGGGATAGCTCGGTTATTAACTTGGTCAGGCGCTGTTGCCGGCGGAGGCTTAATTCTGGGACTCAGCCTAGGAAATGTTTATGGCGTAATCATCGGGTGGATTTTACTTGGGGCCGGAGTCGCAACTGTTATTCCATTGGTAGTTAGCGTTTGCGGCGAATTAGCAAATAGCGAATTTTCTGGAAAGATTTCAGCAGCCGAAAGCGTTGCCTTGGTAACTGGAGTTGCCTACTTTGGTTTTGTTATTGGACCACCGTTACTTGGTTTTGTCGCCGACCTAGTGACTTTGCGGGTAGCGATGTATATACCTGCAGGGCTAGCTTTGATCATTGCATTAACTGCTAAGCGAGTAGTAGGTACCACGTAACTTTCTATAGTGAGAAAGTCGGGTACTCATCCGTTACGAGCAGAACTGCATAGCCATAAACCCGGTTCCAATACTGCGAGGTACGAACTAAAACATCGGCACAGCTCTCGGGTAAATTGCCATTAAAAATAATATTGAACCACGCGAGTACCAACATCAAGAACGCATAGAGGGCATAAAAACATCCGACTATATAAAGAGGTATGGCCATCGCCCATTTGATAAGGGGCAATCCGCGGCTCAACGTTTTACCTTCATTGATTTCAGGGTAAGTAATTTTCACGCTATCACTAGCTTCAATTGAAGGATATTGATCATTTAACAAAGTGATGTAAGCCCAAACTCGATTAAGTAATTCAAAGAAAGATTTATTGAAGGCGAGCAAATAAGAGGGATAGGTACCCCGGAATGCCAGTGCAAGCATGACTGGCAAAACAAACAAGCCATAAGTAACGGTGTTCCAATCACTATCCCAGGTATCAACTGCAAATGAGGCTATGAAGAAGACCATAGGAGCGACCAAAATGGCTCTCCAAAATACTGTTTGGCGATCTCGGTCTTCAAGTTGAACTAGAAATGTGGTCTCTATTTGATTGCTCATATTTTCAGTTTAACAGAGTGCTTGAATGAACTTTCCTCGTTGCGCTAAGCAAAAGTGATATCTTGGGAATATGAATCGGGTAATAAGGCCGCTACGAGATTTTCTCCACCGAGAATCTGCCAGCGGTGTTTTTATTCTGATTGCCTCCTTCCTTGGGCTGCTAATTGCTAACTCACCTTTGTCTGATATCTACTTTGACACCTTATCCTTTGATTTTGAGATTTCACTTGGTGCTATTTACTTAAACCTAACAACTCTAAAGAGCATTAATTATGTACTGATGACTATTTTCTTCTTTGTAGTAGGTCTTGAGGTAAAGAGAGAGTTAACCTCAGGACATCTCTCCTCCTTTAAGAAAGCGATCATGCCCTTTGTCGCAGCAATTGGAGGAATGGCACTACCTGCTGGGATTTACCTTGCAATTGCCGGAAGAGTGGATGCAAATGGCTGGGGAGTACCAGTAGCAACAGATATTGCTTTGGCAGTTGGTTTGCTTGCACTAGTTGGATCTAATGCGGTTGCATCTTTGCGATCATTTCTTTTAGCGCTTGCAGTA
>CAJARE010000353.1 GCA_903944255.1 uncultured beta proteobacterium | reverse complement strand
TGCCGCAGGCTAGTCAAAATAATCAGGGAATCTGGGCAAAAAATGTTGAAGAGCCGACCAGGCAGTATGTCAAAAGAGCAGCAGGAGATATTTATGTGTATACCGGCTCTATTGGAAATGCTGGAAGTATTGGTAATGGACGAGTCACCATTCCAAGTCATCTTTTCAAATTAGTTTATGACCCTAATAGAAACTCTGCATGGGCCTATTGGGTAGAAAATACCAATGAGGCCAATATGAATCCTCCGGTCTCTTATGAAGCCCTCGTGCAAAAAACAGGGATTGATTTTCATCTCCCTATCAAGCCAGTCAACACAACTAACAAGTAACTAGGGTCTTTGCTGTATTCCATGCGCCTGTTGGATGGGTGCCAGCAGACTACGTAGACCATTGTGATCTAAAGTGTGCATGAGCTCTAATAATTGACCAAGTTCGCCTTTGGGAAAACCTTTGCGAGCAAACCAAGCCAAATAATTTCCCGGTAAATCAGCCAGCGCACGACCAGCATATTTACCAAAAGGCATTTTCATCAAGACTAGTTTCTCTAGGGCCTGGGTATCCATTTAAAAAGAATCTTACAAGTAAAGCGGAAAAAACCCCGCAACTCACGCCATTTATTTAGAAGTGGTCATTTTATCAAATGAGAATCATTCTTATTTGATATGCTATATTGAGAACCATTCTCAATTACTTTTATCAACCACTTCACATCAAACATGAAAATCACCATTAAAAAAATTCTTGCCTTTGCCTTTTGTATCACTGCCGCTCTTCACGTCTCATTCGCTTTTGCAGGTGAAGGCGTCTTTGGCTGGATATACACCCTAGATCTTCAGCCAAAGGGAAGTTTGGAGTTCGAACAACGATTACAGTTAAATCAACAACAAGCAGCTGGCACATATGAAGCTTGGACAGCCAGAACCGAACTTGAATATGGCCTGACGAATGATTTACAGATTGCTGGTTATATCAATTCTTACTACACCAATGCCAATCAGAACTACACCAACCCAGAAGCTTGTGGTGATTCTGCATCGTGCACAGCCGGTTATGGCGTACCAGAAAGTTATGACCCCGCTAGCCCTTACAGAAAAAGTGGCATTGAAGGCGGGTCATTAGAGGCCATTTATCGCATCACCAATCCTGTCACCTCGCCTATTGGAGTCGGACTTTATTTAGAGCCTACGATTGGTAAAAATAAAAATGAGATTGAGGCTCGCCTGCTGCTGCAATCGAACTTTATAGATGACCGCCTCATCTTAGCTGGGAACGTCGTTGTTGCTAATGAACAGTTAAAGTTTGTCGGTAATGGTAATGTGCCTGAGTCTATGCTCGATATTTTATTGGGCGCTAGCTATCGATTTGCACCTAAATGGTCAGCGGGTGTAGAGGCGCGCTTTCATAACGATTACTCCAGTTACAACCTTCAAAACCAAGTTCAAAAAGCAACTTTTGTAGGCCCGAATGTGCACTATGCTACTAAAGACTGGTGGATCACGGGTGCCTGGCGCTATCAGCTTAAAGGTAATACCTGCATGGGTGAAGGTACTGCCGAATGTTCCAATGCTCGAGTTTGGGACAGTCATTCTGTCAATGAATTCATTGTCAAAGTGGGATTCCCGCTGAGCTAAAAGTAAACAGAAATTGATAATGAACTGGAATCCACATCCTCTCACCATTATTGGATTGGCAATGATCAGTACACCGATGATTGCCCAAGCCAAAATCTATGCTTCAGTAGAGCAAGCTCAAAAGCTCTTACTACCCAATAAGCAACTTCATCAAACACCGATTCTGATTGACAAAGAGTTGCAAGAGAAAATGCGGGTCGCCTCAAGCATTCGCCATCCATTCCAAGGAAATCGAATCTGGAAGGCAAAGGATGGTAGCTGGTTTGTTGTAGATGAAGTAGTAGGCAAACATGAAATGATTACCTATGCAGTAGGCCTGAACCCTGCTGGCAGTATCACTGGAATCGAAATCTTAGAGTATGTGGAGTCCTATGGCTATGAAGTAGCAGAGGCCCAGTGGCGAAATCAATTTGTAGGAAAAAATATTGATGACCCGATTAAATTAAATCAAGATATTCAAAATATTGGGGGCGCCACCCTCTCTTGCAAGCATATTGCCGATGGGGTTAAGAGAGTAGCTGTTTTACACGAGCTAGTACTCAAACATATGAAAAGTAAATGAGGCGCTGCAAACCACTTCTGGGCACCTTTGTGGAGATAACTGTTCAACAAGAAGATGCTGAAATCTCAATGAACTATGCCTTTAGTGAAATTGAAAAAGTTCAAAGCTTAATGAGCTTTCATCATCCTCAAAGTGATCTGTCTAAGATCAATCGTCAAGCACACCTGCACCCCATCAACATTAATATATGGACTGCTCAAATACTAAACATTGCTAAAGATGTCCACGTGCATTCAGGTGGATTGTTTAATTGTGGAGTCGGGCATCGCCTCATTACTGCGGGTTTATTGCCAAATCATCTCAATATCAATGAGCATCAGTTTGGTGGAATTGAAGATCTTTACTTTATTGATCAAGAGACAGTCAGTTCAGCACGCCCGCTTTGCTTAGATCTTGGCGGTATTGCCAAGGGCTTTGCGGTAGATATGGCAGTAAACACCTTGATTGCAGGAGGAGTAAATTCAGGAGCAGTCAACGCGGGCGGAGATTTGCGAGTCTTCGGAAATATTCCCCAGATCATTTATCTTCGTAACCCCCAAGCACCAAGTCAGTTATTTGAAATTGGCACCCTATCAAATGGAGCAATTGCCACAAGCGGCTTGTACTTTTCCATCAGAGACAAACAAAAAAGTCATATTGTTCACCCCTTTAAGAAGACACAATTAGATATTGATGAACACTTTCTTGAGTCTTATTCCATCTTGGCAAAAGAATGTGTCTATGCAGATGCGCTCACCAAAGTATTGGCACTTTCTAGACAGCAAAACCATCCCTGTTTTGCACATTACTCTGCTCAAGCTATCAGGATTAGCAGATGAGCCGTCTTGGAAAAATGCCTGCTTGGCAAAAAGCCTTTGTTATTAGCAGTATGCTTAGTTGCTCCATTACCGGTACGATGTATTTACTTGGCCATGAATTTCATATTGAGCGCAAGCTGCTAGGTAGTCACAAGTTACTGGTAATTCACGGGCTTACCGCCATGATTGCCAGCATCGCCTTAGGCTCAGTCCTACCATTTCACCTTAAGGCGGGCTATCAGTCTGCTAGAAAATGGCTGAGTGGCTTTACACAGCTAGGTCTTCTGGTCATCCTACTCATAACAGGAGGATTTTTGTACTACGGGCCTCTAGAGTTTCGTGATTCTGCCATCAAAATTCACTGGTTAACAGGATTGCTCTTTATTTCGATCTTTATGATTCACTCTGTCATTCAGTGGGATAGGCGTAAGAACCGGATATAAAGAAAAGAGGTGCGCTTTTAAATGCACCTCTTCATCAACTGCCAGCCGCCTTATAAGAACTTACTTGCAGCAAGAACCTTTAGCAGAAGTTCCGCAAGAAGTAATACCTAACAATGGATATGCTGGGCAAAAACGGAACAGCCCAGTAGTTAAGGGGATTAAACCCAACCAAGCCCACCAACCTAGCACATTCGTTATTGCCAAGGCTACCAATAGGGCGCCAACAGCAATTCTTAAAATTCGATCAATACCGCCGACATTGCATTTCATGATGTACTCCCTTTATCAAACATAAATCTTTTCTGTTAACTGATTATTTTTTGCAATAGTGCTTATAGAGAAGCCCCATTACAGCGACCGCTACTTGACTAGCAAGTGAGTAATAGATTTGCTTGCCTTCTCTACGAGTTTTTACTAATTTTTCTTTACGTAACACCGTTAATTGCTGGGAGAGTGTTGGCTGATGTAAATCTAATGCAGACTCTAGCTCGCTGACACACTTTTCACTTTGTGCAATTTCACATAAAAGCATCATACGGTCTCGATTAGAGAGTACTTTCATGAGCTTGCAAGCATCATCTGCTGATGCCTGCATTTTTTTCAACTCAGATTTAGAAATCGTCATATTCATATCAGAGAATGTTTAATGGAATTTTGAGATAAGACTTACCGTTATCTTCGGGCTCAGGAAAATGACCTGCCCGAATATTGACCTGAATCGACGGCAAAATTAAGGTCGGCATTTGCAAAGTCTCATCACGCTGAGTGCGCATTTGTACAAATTGCTCCTCACTAATACCATCATGTACATGAATATTGCCTGATTTTTCAGCCCCTACAGTCGAACAAAATTCAGGACTACGCCCGTTTGGTGGATAGTCATGGCACATATACAGCTTGGTTTCATTAGGATAAGACAAGATTTTTTGTATAGACTGATAAAGCGTTTTTGCATTACCCCCTGGAAAATCGCAACGCGCTGTACCAACATCAGGCATAAATAAAGTATCGCCAACAAATAATGCATCACCAATCTCATAAGCCATGCATGCTGGGGTATGTCCCGGAACATAAAGGGCCTTTAATGAGAGTTCACCAAAATCAAGTGATTCACCATCCGTTAAGAGATGATCAAATTGTGAGCCATCAACTGCAAAACCTGCTTCTAGATTAAATACTCCCTTAAAGACGCTTTGTACATTTGTAATGTGATTTCCAATCACTAGCTTTCCACCTAATTTTTCTTGAAGATATGGTGCAGCCGTTAAATGATCTGCATGAGCATGCGTTTCTAAAATCCAGGCGAGCTTCAATTCTTCATTCTGAATAAATTGAATGACTTCGTCTGCAGAATGAGTGCTTGTTCGTCCTGACTTAGGGTCGTAATTGAGCACCGAGTCAATAATGACGCAAGGAGTTCCTTTGCCACCTGAAACCACGTAGGTGTATGTCCATGTTTCTGGGTCAAAAAACGCCTTAATATTTGCCTTCACTTTTGAGTTCACAATGGCCTTTCAGAGCTATTTTGGATGCATTAATAATATGTATATTTATATATTATCTTAATATATAATAAATTGCAATGGACTATTCA
>CAJARE010000352.1 GCA_903944255.1 uncultured beta proteobacterium | reverse complement strand
TGCAATTGCGCCGCCTGTGTTTCCACCTATACTTGAACCGCCTACTAATAAGACATCACCATTCAATAAACGCACGTCAGCATGACGCCAGCGAGGAACCGTCATAGATCCAGTAACGGAAAATGTGCCAGTAATTGGGTCATAAAGCTCTGCAGAAGAAAGTACGTTCGTCAGATTGTATCCGCCAGCAACAAGAACTTTCCCGTCAATCAACAGCGTGGATGTTTGTCGGCCAGTTGGATTATTCATTGAACCCGTATAAGAAAAAGTACCAGTTTGTGAATTATATAAACTAGCAGATGCAAGCACAGTATCGTTTGCACCATATCCACCTAAAACCAATACTTTTCCATCTAACAAAAGATTAGCTGTTGGAAAACGTCGAGGCGTTCCCATTGAGCCTGTCACGCTAAACTTTCCAGTCACTGGGTCATAAATTTCTGGCGCATCTAAATTGCTTCCATCGTAGCCACCGGCGATTAATACCGAGCCGTTATTGAGCAGGGTTGCCGTTGAGTTTCGACGTCCGGTAGACAAGGATCCTGTAGGAGAAAAGGCTCCGGTAGCGGGATCATAAATTTCAGCACTAGTAAGAGGACAGCAATCACTGTCGTAGGAATATCCACCGACAACCAATACTTTTCCATTATTCAGTAATGTTGCCGTTGGGTTTACACGCGCAGTACTCATATTGCTTGTTACCTGCCACGTACCGGATGAAGGATTATAAATTTCAACAGAATTAAGGCCAGTACCGGATACACCTTCACCCCCAGCTACAAAAATACGCCCGTCTAAGAGTCGAACAGAAGAAGCTGCATAGCGAGGATTGGCCATCGATCCAGTTACGCTAAATGTCCTGGTTGCAGGATCATAAAGATCAGCTGAACCAACGGCGATACTTGCAGATCCCACGCCACCAGCCACCAGCACCTGTCCATTCTCTAATAAATTAGCCGTTGGCATAGAGCGAGCAGAAGACATCATGCCAGTTGCAGTGAATGTTCCCGTAGTGCTAGATGATGTCGATGAATCACTACCGCCGCAAGAAACTACAGCAGCACCAATACAAGCAAATAAAGCTATTGAGAAGATCTTTTTCATATGGAAAGCTCTATTTAAGATTTGATTGACGGGATTTATCGAATGGATAAATCATATCCTCTAATACTACCAAATTCACAAATAGATAATCTAGACCTGTTTTCCCTATTGAGGGACTACTGTTACCCGCTGAATCATACCAAGATCAGAATGCGCCAGCATTTGACAATGCATCAAATAAGGCCCTGTGAAATCAGCAAAACGCATTCTGAAAGTAATTGATTTAGGCTCTGATGGGGTTCCACCTGCAGGTAAAGCGACCGTATCGCACCAATAAGGCTTTACTGACACTCCGTTGATTTTGGTAATCAACATCGGATTGACGTGAATATGAAAAACATGGGATAAGCTATTGCAATTAAAAATAGTCCACTCTTCCACATCACCCAGAACAACATTTTGAATCATCGTATTCGAAGGCTGTAACTCGTAATCATATTTTGGTACAGGATTGGGTGCAATATAAACTGAACCATCAATTGGTTTCCCAGTAATCTTGGCCACTTCCTGTTTTGCCTTGGCAGTATTTTTCTTGATGGACTCCCAAGCATCAGAACCCATCTCACTAGCTCTAGTAAATGCTGTATTCCACGCTGAGAAAATACTATCGGGTTGATGCTCTATTTCATTGCCGATCATATTAAAAATGATGCTACGCTTCTTACCGCCAGCACTAGCAAACTCTTCATCACTAATTGGCATTAAATAATCTGAAACAGGTAATGGTGTTGGAGGAATAGTACTTGCTGTACTTGCCGTACTTACTGAAGCTGCAGCTGTACTCTTTACATCCACGACAATCAGCCTGGCTAAAACATCTCCTGGCAATATGATTGGCTTGTTTCCTTGACTTAGTCTGACGGGTAACGATCTCAATAAATAAGTACCAGGTTTCCCAGCCTTTACAATCACTGAAGAGCGATTTCCTGCTGCCAAAACCACTCCCCTGCCATCTTTTTGTCGGCTATCTGGAAATTCTTGATAGAGACTACTACCCCACCCATCGCTAGTGTATTGATGCAGAACATGCTCATCTAGATTGAGATTGAGGTAGTTAAATACTTGAGTGTTAATGAAACGCCAACGTTGCACTTCACCACTTTCCATCACAATAGTAGGCTGTCGTATTCCATTGATCAACACAGGCTGAGCATTGATATCGCCACTAGAGGATCCCTTGCTCTCTAAACCGTGCCCCGTTGGATGATTGGCTACCTGTGCAAATTTTTCTAATGAGCCGGATTTCACACCATAGTGATTTTCAATACCATCTTTTGCAAAATATGGAGCCTGAAATAAGAAAATAAGCTCTTTTGCTTGCGCCATCTCGGGCAACTCATCGACTGGCCCACGAACCATGATGGCGCCCTGCATCAAGCTTGCCACTTGCATAGCGCTTGAACCATGATATTGCGGATGGTAATAAAAAGGTCCGGCAGGATGATTCTTAGGCAAGTTGTACACATACTGGCGTTTATCACCTTGAGGAATAACACCTCCAGTATTGGGGTCCACTACATAATCACCGTATTCAGGATCTTTCTTGTCTGGATAGATTCCTGGAAACACATGCAAGCCGTGAGTATGTAAATTTGTAGTATTGGGCTTGATATAGTTTGTTGGATCTCTAAACGCTAAAAATGGTGGATTAACGGATAAGTTATTCACCAGCTTGATCCGCAATTGCTCGCCACCTCGAACCACCAAAGTAGGCCCCGAGTAACTGGGTCCATTGGTATCGTAAGCATAAGCTCTTAAGGAGATGGGATATTGTCGCTTCGGATCAGCTCCCGATAATTTGCTATCCCAATACGATGCTGTCAGCGTGATATCGAGCACGCCATTTTTTGCCTCTAGCATGGTGGGCTGTACAAAAGTTTGAACTGAACTTGTAGTCCCTCTATCACCTTCTCTGCTACATGCTACAAAGCTTGCTGGTAATACGATACCTGATGCTACCGTAAGCCCCATGCGCAAGAAATCACGTCGATGATTATTAGGATCGTTCATCATTGACATGCTCGTCTAGGCAATTTCTAAAATAATATTGGGTGTTGTCTGCATCACTGCGGCTTTACCAAGCTGGCCAGACTCATTACAGCCCCATCCCAAGAAGTGATTTTTATTCATTGCAAGGGAATGTGTTTCACCAGCAGCTATTGCACGCACTCCTGATAGAGATGGAATGAGCGTAGGAGTATTACGAGATTTAAGGTCACCCAATCCAAGCTGACCAAAGCCATTCCACCCCCAGGCATAGACTTTTCCTGAAGCTGCAAGAGCAAGTGAATAATGCATACCAGCAGCAACTGCTTTGATCTTTTCTGGAAAGGCGATAGCCATTGGACGATCAAGATAAGGACGCTGATTATTTCCGAGTTGGCCGATATGATTACTGCCCCAACCATATACCGCGCCATTAGTTGTGACTGCTAATACATGCGTTGAACCAACAGCAATTGAAGTAATAGGAACAGGGAGAGCTACTGGCTCTGGCTTTGAGATTGAATAAAGGTGGCCTAGGCCCAATTGCCCAGCTGAATTACTACCCCATGCATACACTCTTTGATCTTTGCTTAACGCCATCATGAAGTTATCACCGATGGCTACCTCTTGCATTGGCGGAAGATCAGTCATTTTTTCAGGAAAGGCATTCAACTGAGTGGCGGTACGTCCTAGTGACCCATCACCATTGAGTCCCCATGTATAAATATTTCCTGCTTGATCTAAGGCGGCATAAATCAATTGCCCGGCTACAAGTTTTGATACATCAGAAATACCATCGATTAAAGTTGGCGCCTCAGTGAACAGTTCTTTGCCACCGATACCAATTTGGCTAAAGCCCCAGATATATGCCTGTTGTTTGGATACGCCCAAGCTGACGCCATTTCCTGCACAAACGTTTGAATACAGTGAGGGCTTTGCAATGTAGACAGGCTCCTTAGAGGGTGCTCTAGTACCACATATATCTACATATCCAACGGTAACCCGACCGCTTCCTGCGCCACCCCACCCCAGAACCTCACCTGACTTTAATACTGCTAGGGTTTGATTCTTGCCTGCAGAAATGGCGCTAATTTCATAAAGATCTTTTTTAGGGATTCCCATGCAGTATTTAGAAGGTGACTACCCTAGCGAATG
>CAJARE010000351.1 GCA_903944255.1 uncultured beta proteobacterium | reverse complement strand
TCTGTCTCGACAGTTTCTAGAAATACGACAGAAGGCGCCAATAATTGCCAACAGGCCGCTCAAGATCTTTCTAGGATGGCCGCTGAACTGCAGAGTATGGTGAATAAATTCAAGGTAGAAGCCTGAGATCGGAAGAGATATTGAATAGTCAGTCTCTCCAATAGAGATATGGACAATAACGATCAAATCCTAGATGAGTTTTTGCTCGAGGCTGGTGAAATATTTGACCAGCTCGACCTGGACTTTGTTCAGCTAGAACAAACGCCTGAAGATAAAAAGCTGATTGGCAATATCTTTCGGGCAATGCACACCTTAAAGGGAAGCAGTGGTTTTTTTGCGTTTCATCGCCTTGAAAAGGTAGCTCACGCTGGTGAATCTTTACTCAGTAAGTTGCGCGATGGTATCTTCACATTAAATGAAGAGATGACGGATGTACTTTTAGAGACATCAGATCGCTTACGCGCCATTGTTGATGGCGTGCAAAAGCAACGTCGTGAGCCAGAGGGCGATGACACTACCCTCATTCAAAACTTAAAGTTTTTAACGGAGGGCGGTGTTGGGATTGTTAAGGCCATCACCACTCCATCTGCAGCCCCTGCTGCACCTGTAAGCCCGCTAGTGGAAGAGGTTATTGAAATTACTCAACCGGCTTTGGAAGAAACGATTCTAGAGGTCGCCGCACAAGATCTCGAGCAAGAAATCTTAGAAGTTATTAAAGAGGCTTCTATTGATGCTGCTGTGAATGAAGCAGAGAGCTCAAAAGAATTAGCAGCGCCCGTTAAAGTCAGTGTAGAGCTGCTTGATAAGTTAATGAATCTAGTGAGCGAGATGGTATTGGCGCGTAATCGCTTACTCTCCTTTGCCAGGACTAGTGGTGATTTGGCTTTTAACAACACAGTACGACGTATTGATACTGTTACCTTAGAGTTGCAAGAGCGCATGATGAAAACACGCATGCAACCCATTAGCCAGGTTTGGTCAAAATTTCCCCGTTTAGTTCGCGATATCGCTCAAGACTGTGGAAAAAAAGTTGAGCTAGTACAAATTGGTGCTGAGACTGAATTGGATCGTACCTTATTAGAGGGTATTCGTGATCCATTGGTTCATATCATTCGCAACAGTGTCGATCATGGAATTGAGCAGCCTGCCGAGCGTTTAGCGAAAGGTAAGCCAGAGCTTGGTTCCGTAAAATTACGTGCCTTCCATGAAAATGGCATGGTGGTGATTGAGATTGCTGATGATGGCGCAGGAATCAATATTCCCTTAGTAAAACAAAAAGCGATTCAGCTAGGTTTAGTAACTGCTGAACGGGCAGAAAAATTAACAGAACGCGAGTTGATTGACTTTATTTATTTGCCCGGATTTTCTACTAAGGCTGAGGTCACGAATTTATCTGGCCGTGGTGTTGGTATGGATGTGGTACGTACCAATATTCAAGAAATTGGTGGTACGGTTGATATTGCGACTTCTGCACAAGGCACTCGACTACGCCTGAGCATTCCACTAACGCTCGCTATCATGCCAGCGGTATTTGTGCGCTCTAAACAGCAAAGCTACGCCATTCCACAGGTCAATGTGATAGAAATGCTGCGCTATGAACCGCGTGAGGGTGTTCCGGGGGTAGAAAATTTTTACGGCGTTCCTGTATTCCGTCTGCGTGATAAATTGATTCCCCTGGTCTTTCTCAACTATGAATTAAAAGTAGATGATGTAATGCCGCCTACCGATGAGCCGCTGAATATTGTGATTGTTCAGGCTGCCGGCATTCGTTTTGGCTTAGTAGTGGATGAAGTGTTGTATATGCAGGAGGTGGTAGTAAAGTCTGTAGGCCCTCTACTAAAGGGCACGCCTGTCTATAGCGGCAGCACGATCTTGGGTAATGGGCGCGTTGCTTTGATCTTTGATATCAATGCCATTGCAGTTCGCTCCGGAATTATTGCCAAACTTGCCGATAATCAGTTCGAGCAAGATATCTCAGCTGTTTTGGGTGCAAACAATGAGTCACAGCAGATGCTGATGTTTGATCTGCTAGGTTTAGAGCGTATGGTTATTCCGCTTGAAACAGTAGATCGATTAGAAATGATTGCGGCATCACGAATTGATCGCCGTGGAAATGAGGCAGTTGTCCTCTACGGCAATAAAATCATGCGTTTAATCTCTTTGGCTCACTATGTAGAAGGGGCAACGCAAAAGAGCTTATATGGCGATGAAACAGTTCCTGTGATCGTTCATTATCACCATGACCAGCCAGTGGGTTTCATAGTGAAAAAGGTACACAATATTGTGAATGTACCTACACAGGTAGTGATGGTTTCACCACCTCAACGCGGCATTATGGGTAGCGTGATTGTGAATGATTCAGTTATGAGTATTCTGAATGTTCAAGAGGTTTTGAATATGTCTGGCCTTGGCCCTCACCACGAAGCCGATATTTCTGGGGCAGATTTTGTTGACAATGATGTGATTACGATGGACCGGGAGGGTAAATGAATCGCTCCGGATCCTATGCCACATTCTTTGTAGGCGATTTTTTCTTTGGTATTCCGATTGCTATTGGTGTTGAGGTAACCAAGGGTCAAGAGGTGACTCCTGTACCTTTGGGCCCTAAAGAAGTCGCCGGCTTTTTTAACCTTCGTGGTCAAATTGTGACGGCTATCAATATGCGGGTTCGTCTCGGGCTGCCAGCGGTAGATCATGGTAGTGATGCATTAAGTATCTTCTTTCAGGACCAAGACCATCTTTTTGCTCTTTTGGTTGATAGAGTGGGTGACTTTACTGAGGTTACCGAGAATACATTTGAAGAAACCCCCTCAAATCTGGATCCTAATGCAAGAGAGTTGATTGTGGGCGTCCATAAATTAGCCGATAAATTATTGTTGGTGTTAGATACACACAAAATAGTCTCCGGTATCAATCTAGTCCAAAGCTAGACCTCACCCCTTATTTTAGGAAGCAGTGGATAAAGTACGCGTTCTGATCGTTGATGATTCTGCAGTGATGCGCAAAATCATTGCTAGTGCCTTGCAAAAAGAGCCCTCCATTGAGATTGCTGGTTTTGCTGCTAATGGACTTCAAGCTATTGAGGCAGTGCAGACCTGTAATCCTGATGTGGTGACTTTAGATATTGAAATGCCAGAAATGGATGGCTTAACAGCCCTTCGCGAGATCCGCAAAGAAAATAAATATTTACCCATCATTATGTTCAGTTCCCTCACTCATAAGGGGGCTCAAGCAGCGGTGATGGCGCTTACTGCGGGCGCAAGCGATTACGTTGGCAAGCCAGTAAATGCCACTGGTGGAATAGATGATGCTTTTAAAGTTTTAGAAACGGAGCTCATTCCTAAAATTATTGGCCTAGCCAAGCGTGTGAAAACCCGTAAAGCAAGAGAAGGTCAAGCCACAGAGACGCCTAAGCCTGCTTCAACTGCTAATTTAAAAGCGCCAACTACACAAAAGCCCATTGCGCCTGCCAAAGTGCCCTCCTCATTGAATACAAAAATTGGTAAAGTTACTGCAGGAGTTTTGGCTAAGCCCGCTGAAGCTGTCTGTATTGGCGTTTCTACTGGTGGCCCTGAGGCATTAATGCAAGTATTTGGCGCGTTCAATGCGCCCATTAGCGTGCCAATCTTTATCGTGCAGCACATGCCTGCAGATTTCACGGCATTACTTGCAGCAAGATTGAGTGCTACAGGCGTAATGACCGTAAAAGAAGCTGAAGAAGGGGAGATTGCTGAGCCTGGAATGGTATATATTGCGCCAGGTGGCTTTCATATGACCATCTCGCGGCCTGGTACTAAAACCATTATTCATTTAAATACCGAGCCTCCTGAGAATTCTTGTAGACCAGCAGTTGATGTCTTGTTTAGAACAGCAGCAGACGTCTATGGTAGTAGCCTGCTGGCTGTCATGCTCACTGGCATGGGTTATGACGGTTTAAAAGGCAGTCAAACGATTAAAGAAAAGGGCGGTCAAGTCATTGCACAGGATGAGGCTACAAGTGTCATTTGGGGAATGCCTGGTGCGGTAGTGCAGGCAGGGTTAGCAGATAGTGTTTTACCAATTGATAAGATCACCGACGAAATCATTTTTAGAACCCGCAAAGTTCCTGTAAGCCGCTAGCATGTCTAAAGATTATTTACCTCAGTTTTATCTCATGTTAGAACAGCAGGTTGGAATTGCTTTAGACGACACTAAGCAGTATTTGCTTGAATCTCGCTTATTGCCACTGGCAATCAAAAATGGTTACCCGGATGTGTATGCCCTAATTAAACATCTGACCCAAAGCCCTATTGGGGCGACTCATTGGCAGGCATTTGAGGCCTTAACTACCAATGAGACCTCATTTTTTAGAGATAAGCATGTTTTTGAGGCGCTTAAAAAGACAATCTTGCCAGAGCTCATTGAGGCTCGAAAAAAAGAGAAGACTCTTCGCATTTGGAGTTCTGCTTGTTCTGCAGGGCAAGAGGCTTATAGCCTAGCAATGTTGTTGCGAGAGGAATTTGGACATCTAAGTGACTGGACTTTCTATATTCAGGCAACGGATATCTCCGAGCCTATTTTAGAAAAAGCAAAGTCTGGAATTTATAGCTCAATGGAAGCCCATCGTGGACTTGATGCACATTACTTGCAAAAGTATTTCACGCACCTTGAAAAAGGTAGTTTTGAAGTGAAAACCGTCATTCGGCAAATGGTG
>CAJARE010000350.1 GCA_903944255.1 uncultured beta proteobacterium | reverse complement strand
GGTACCGGACGTAAACCATGTGTCCGGTACGTACCTTGTATAACTGGTGGGTCGGGCGAGATTCGAACTCGCGACCAACGGATTAAAAGTCCGCTGCTCTACCGACTGAGCTACCGACCCGGTAAAAGGGAAATTATAGCAAGAAGTTTGAGTGCGTTCCGTAGGTCTGGGAGCTCTACCCCACAAGCCTTGTAGATACAAGTTCGTTATGAATTGCTTCTTCTAGCAACTGGTGGATTTTTGGAAAAATACTCCTTAATTCCCTTCAAAATCGCCTCTGCAATCCGATCTTGGTAGCTCTCATCATTTAATCTTGCCTCTTCTTGCGGATTGCTAATAAACGCAGTCTCAACAAGGATGGATGGGATGTCTGGCGCTTTTAAGACAGCAAAACTGGCTTGTTCTACTTTTGCTTTATGCAGAGGGGCAAAGCCACCAATTTGCTTCAGAATAGAATTTCCCACCTGCAATGAATCCTTGATTTGCGCAGTGGTTGACATATCTAGCAATAAGTTTGCCACTTGCTGATCTTTAGTCTTGATATTGATACCGCCGATCAGATCGGATGCATTTTCTTTATTTGCCATCCAACGTGCCATAGAGCTACTCGCACCGAGTTGTGAGAGTGCAAAGACTGATGCTCCCTTAGCATGAGGCTGAATAAAGGCATCTGCATGGATCGACACAAATAAATCTGCTTCAACCCGCCTGGCTTTTTGTACGCGGACATTGAGCGGAACAAAGTAATCGCCATCACGCGTTAAAAATGGACGCATATACGCCTCACCCTCAATCTTGTCACGCAGTCGCTTGGCAATTGAAAGAACCACATTCTTTTCTTTGGATCCCATTGAGCCAATAGCTCCTGGATCTTCACCACCATGCCCTGGGTCAATCGCAATCGTAATGAGGCGCTTATATTTTGCTGGTGCTGGAGTATCTTTTGTTTCTGGTATGGCTTGGGCCACTGGTGCTTTTGGAATATCCTTCTTCGCTGCAAACTGCGCAATTAGATCGACCTCTTCATTAGATTTAGCTAGAGCAGATTCTTTGCGTGCGCTACTTTTAACCAGTTCCATTAAGGGATCTGGTGGAGTAGTAGGGTACAAATCAAAGACCATGCGATAGTTGTATTCACCAACGGGGTCTAAGGTAAACAATTGCGGTTTAATAGGTTCTTTTAAATCAAATACCAAGCGCACAATACTTGGCTGAAATTGCCCTACCCGAATCTGGGAGACATAAGGATCATTTGGTTTAACCTTAGCGACTAAATCTTTGAGGGTGGGATTGAGCTCTAAGCCTTGCACATCCACTACCAAGCGATCAGGATTGGTCAGAATCTGCTGAGTAATCGGCAGGGCTTTATCAGACTCTAAAGTGATGCGGGTGTAATCTTCGGATGGCCAAACGCGTACTCCTAAAATCTTAGCACCCCAAGCGATTTCAATCTCACCTAAGAGTAAAACAAAACCTGCAAACTTCGCGCAAGTTTGCAGATGCTTTCTTTTGGAGAGGTTGATTTTTGGGCTATGCATTTATGGAGTTGTATAGCCAGACATTGTTTTCAAAATACTGATTCCAAGAGCAGTGTTTGCTTCCATCAAAATGTGGCGCTCGTTCTCCTCTATACCTGCAGTCAAATAGATCGCAATATCAAATGAGGGTAGAGTACCCCCTGCTTTTTCTGGCCACTCAATTAAGCAAAATCCGGGGACATCAAAATACTCACTAAATCCTGCTTCTTGCCACTCCAAAGGATCTTTCATGCGATATAGATCAAAGTGATGCGCAGTAAATAAGTCTTTATCTAATTGCAAGGAGTAGGGTTCGCAGAGTGTGTAGGTAGGACTCTTCACCTTGCCTTCATACCCCATGCCTTGAATCAAGTATCTAGCAAAAGTGGTTTTACCTGAGCCCAAGTCGCCCTCGAGGGCAATATTGAGGTGTGCACTTGGATTTTGGGTGAGGAACCGGCTTGCGCTGGCGGCAAAAGCCTTTGCAAGTGCAGCGGTTTGCGCTTCCTGCCTACAATGTTGTTCAATAGATGCCGGTGTTTTAGCCATTACGCTAGTTTATTCAATTATTGAGCTACATTCTGTATTGATCATGACTTTAAGTGCTTCCATTACTTCCTCAGAAGAGTCCAATTTACGAAATTGGCTTGGGGAAGAGGCTGCAAAATTGGGTTTTGACCAATTGCGGATTACCGATACCGACTTGGGTTTGGCAAATGAGCGCCTTCAACAGTGGCTAGCAGAAGGGCGCCATGGGGAAATGGAATATATGGAGCGCCACGCCGAGCTTCGTTCAAATCCCCAGTTATTAGTTCCAGGGACTCTTAGGGTGATCTGTGTATCGATGAGCTATGTTCTGCCTGATGGTGATTTTGATCGAGAATGGCAGCGCTTAAATGAGCCGACGCAAGCTGTGGTTTCTTTATATGCTCGTGGGCGCGACTATCACAAAGTATTACGTCAGCGTTTACAGGATTTTGCTAAAACGATAGAGACAAAAATTGGTAAATTTGGTTACCGCGTCTTTACAGATTCAGCACCATTAATGGAAGTGGAGTTAGCACGTAAGGCTGGCTTAGGCTGGCGAGGCAAACATACACTCTTATTAAATCGCCATTATGGTTCGATGTTTTTCTTGGGCGAGATCTTGGTCGATATGCCATTACCTCTTGATGAAGAACAAGAGGAGCATTGCGGGACTTGTCAGGCCTGCATGGAGGTTTGCCCTACACAGGCCATTACAGCCCCCTATCAATTAGATGCGCGTCGTTGCATTTCTTATTTGACGATTGAAAATCCCGGAGAAATTCCGATAGAGTTTAGGCGAGCAATGGGTAATCGTATTTACGGTTGCGATGATTGCCAGTTAATCTGCCCATGGAATAAATTTGCTAAGCGCACCCAGTTATCAGATTTTGCTGAACGACATGGTTTGGGTCATGCTAGTCTGCTGCAATTGTGGTCATGGACAAAAACAGAATTTGATCAGCGTCACGAGGGAAGTGCGATTCGCCGAATTGGCTACGTACGTTGGCGCCGTAACTTAGCCGTTGCGATGGGTAATGCGCTGGCTAGTCCTAATCTAGACGACTCTGAGAAAGTATTACTTCGTAATGCATTGCATAGCACTTTGTCTGAGGCAGATCCCTTAGTGGCTGAGCATATTCAATGGGCATTGTCAGACTCAGTCTAATCAGCAGAGTTTTCATCCAGCTTTACAATGGGCTCATGTCTTCTGCTAAGCAACCTCATATCGACCCTAAAGAAATCGCCTTAGAAGGATCGACAGTCGATCGTTTTGAAAGCCGTAGTGATGCTTTTTGGTCTGGCATGCGCGATGCCGCAGGTGCTCCAGCGATGGTGCTCTTTGCAGGTATGGTGGGTTTTGGGGCAATGGGCCGCACCAATGGTGTAGACGGGTGGTTTACAGTCCTCAGCAGCTTTTTAATGTTTGCTTTGCCTGGGCAGGTGGTATTAATGGAGATGGTGATTACGGGTTCATCAGTTATTGCCATTGCATTGGCAGTGACATTGACATCGACTCGTTTTGTCACCATGACAGTGACACTCTTTCCGCAATTACACGAAAAAGATCGTAACCGCCATCTTTATGCCACAGTGCATTTGCTGGCCATGACGGCATGGGCCGTTTCGATGAAAGAGTTTTCTTCTATAGAAGTAAAGCATCGTTTAAGTTATTTTGTGGGTCTTGGCTTATTGTGTTGGTTGATCTCAGTACCCGGCACTATCTTAGGCTATATTTTGGCGGGTTTTGTACCGGCGGCCGTGACACTGGGCCTCGTTTTTATTAACCCTTTATTTTTCTTATTGACCTTTACTGAAGTAAAACCCTGGATTAATCGCATCGCCATTTGTTTGGGATGCCTCTTAGGCCCTTTCTTCACCATATTAGATCGAGACTCTAGTTTATTGACTACTGGAGTAATCGCTGGTGTGATCGCTTATGTCATTGACCGTAAATGGATTCGCAAGAGAGCGGGGCTGATCGGATGATGAATGCATCTCTTGAGGGGTGGGGATTATGGCTGGCACTCGCGGGCGCCTGTTTAGGCACCTATGTCTGTCGTGCGATTGGGGTCATGCTCTCAGATCGCATTAATCAAGATAGTGAAATTTTTCGTTTGCTGTCAGCCATTACATACGCCATGGTAGCG
>CAJARE010000349.1 GCA_903944255.1 uncultured beta proteobacterium | reverse complement strand
TGGCGAGGTGCCTACTGAAATTGAGGGCCTTGGGATGTTTCAGGACGCGAGTAGTCAAACTTACGATGATGTTGGTCTATTGGCAAAGCTAACTAAGTATTCTAGTTCTATTGATAACCCTAAAAATCTCCATCACTTATGGCGCCATGCCATGATTTATCTTTTAAGTGCGCCTACGGGACCAGTTCATATTTCTATTCCGAAAGATATTCAAATAGCCACTATTAACGCCTCCTATGAGCCCATTAATGCAGATATAAAAAGAGCAAATATTCTTTCCATAACTTCCTCTAAGGAATCTTTAAAACTATTTCTTTCGAGTCAGGATGGTAAGCCTCCAATTAAGATTGTGATATTAGCGGGAGCTGGCGTTGAATTTTCAGGTGCTTCAGAGAAGTTAAAGCAATTTGCTGAACGTTGGCAAATTCCCGTAGCAACAACATTAAGAGCTAAAGGTCTTTTTCCTGAAGATCATGAGCTTTCATTGGGGGTTTTTGGCTATGCTGGGACTCACCACTCTTGCATGGCAATTATGGATTCTCCACCCGATCTGCTGCTAGTTTTGGGTTCTGGACTGAATGAGCGGGATACGATGAATTGGACTTTGAAATTAAGTCCAAAAAATACTATTTGCGTTAATTTAGATCCGCTGCCTATGGCAACGCATTTGAACGGGAACTCTGTTGTTGCTGATATTGGCGCTTACTTAGAATGGCTAGATGAGCAAAGTAAAATTATTGAAAGCTCGCTTAGCTCAACAATAGCTGATCGAAAAAAATGGTTAGCTGCCATTCGTGCAACTCCTCGACTTCAAGATTCAGAAAACTGTATAAGTTCTGCCATGCCAATTCATCCGGCCAGAATCATTGCTGATTTACGTAAGGTTTTTCCGAGAGATGGCATTGTGTTGATTGATTCAGGAGCCCATCGAGCCTTTGCTGGCCATTATTGGGATGCCTATGAGCCAGGCACTTATATTTCCGCGACTAATTTAGGTCCTATGGGCTGGGCCATCCCGGCCGCCATTGGTGTACAGTGCGCGCAGCCTAAAAAAAGAGTTTCCGTTATCACTGGCGATGGCTGTATGCATATGGAGGGGATCGAAATTGCCACTGCTGCTCGTTATCAGCTACCCATTATTTATGTTGTAATCAATAATGCTGCCTTAGGAAATGTATGGTTAAGAGCTCATACTGAAGGTGCGGTGCCAACAGAGCTAACTACGTTGCCAAATATCGATTGGGCTAGTTTTTCGAGATCGTTGGGGGCCAATGGAATTACTGTTACAGATCCAAGTGAACTAGTAAATGCGTATCAATCTGCTTTAAAAAATAATGGCCCTACAGTGATAGATATTAAAGCAGATAAAAAGTTTGCTACTCCTGTGCAGGATTGGGCCTTAGCATCCGCAGACTGGTCTTATCAGGAATAAAGAAAGAGGTTACGCATGGCTCAATTATCATTTGATCCTAGTAAATTAGATTCTAAAAATCGTATTATTTATGAGGAAATGGTTAATGCTCGTAAAAGTGTAGGCGCACCATTTGATGGTCCATATTCTGCATTAATGAATCATCCACAGCTTTGTCAAAAAATTGAGCAGTTGGGATATTACTTAAAGTTTGAAGGCCATTTATCCCGGGAAGTTTATCAATTTGTGGTCTTAGCTGTGGCGCAAAGCGCTAAAGCTAGCTTTGAGTGGGAGGACCACGTTAATCATGCTATATCAGCGGGCGTTCCAGCAAATATTATTCAAGTTTTGCAAGATGAAGGTATTAGTAGTAGTAATTTTTCTGCTCCTTATGAATGTGCTGCACTAGTATTAAAAGCTACACTCATCTACAAAAATATCCCCAATACAGTTCAGGCTAATGCAATTAAGGCTTATGGTATGTTAGGTTTTATAGAAATTGTTGTTTTATCGGGTTTTTATCAAATGTTCTCTGCAATTAATGAGGGCTTCGAGATTTCATTGCGTCCAGGAATGCAGTCTATTTTTAAGTAAATCAGTCATCTCCGAGTGCCTTCAGCGTGAAAGTGCTGTTTAAGGTGTAGAGACTGTACGGGTAGGTCGTAAAGACAAGAGACAGTCCAGACTACAAACTGGAAACAGGCAGTGAAAACTGTAGTGGTA
>CAJARE010000348.1 GCA_903944255.1 uncultured beta proteobacterium | reverse complement strand
GGACAGTCATCTATGTTGTGGCTCTGCTGGTACCTACTCCGTTACACAACCAGAGCTCTCAGATCAATTGCGTAAGAATAAATTAGCGCATCTTCATACGGCCTGCGAAGAATTTGATGCTGATGTCATCGTCTCAGGAAACGTTGGTTGTATTACCCATCTTCAGCAAGATGACAAACCAGTAGTGCATTGGATTGAAATCGTAGATCAACTATTAAGTCAACAAACTCAAGTTAGATGAGCTCCATCATCACCAAACTCATGCAAGTGAGGCAGCGCCTTGAGTTGGCTGCATTGGCTGCAAAGCGTGAGCCAGAAGATATTACCCTGCTAGCAGTCAGTAAAACCTTTCCTGCAAGCGCTATTGAAGAGGCAATGCATGCTGGTCAATCTGCTTTTGGTGAAAACTATGTTCAAGAGGGTGTTGAGAAAATCCAACAACTTGCCAAGTTGCGCCCTTGGCTCGAATGGCACTTTATAGGTCCATTACAAAGTAATAAAACCAGAGACGTTGCTGAGCATTTTGATTGGGTTCATAGCATAGATCGCCTCAAAATTGCCGAACGTCTCTCAAGTCAGCGTGGAGAATTCCCGAGCCTTGGTGATTTACAGCTTTGTATACAAGTGAACGTTAGCGAAGAGGATAGTAAAAGTGGCGTTCCTTTAGGTGAAGCGCAAGCTCTATGTAATGCAATATCTAAGCTACCGAATGTAGTGCTCAGAGGCTTAATGGCAATCCCAGCGCCCAATGCTGACCCTGTATTACAGCGTCAAGCTTTTGCGGCAGTACGTGATTGCTTTGTAGGTATTTTGGCTGCGAATGCGTCTGAACCTGGATACCAATTTTTTGACACTCTCTCAATGGGAATGTCGGATGATCTTGAGGCTGCAATTGCTGAAGGTAGCACCATGATTCGTGTCGGAAGCGCTATTTTTGGCAAGCGGGATAAAATCACTGCATGAGCTCAAAGATTAAACCTGATACCCACATTACTTTTATTGGCGGTGGCAATATGGGCCGCGCCTTAATCAGTGGATTACTAGCGAATGGCTGCAAAGCGGATCAAATTTCAGTTGTAGAAGCAAACACTGCTACTGCACAAAACCTACAAAATGATTTCAAAGTACAGATCATTCATAAATTAGATAGTATTGCTTTTGACTTTGCTCAAAATAATGTTGTTGTCATGGCTATCAAGCCACAGGATTTCAATATCGTTGCCAAGGGTTTGGCGCCCAAACTCAAACATGTATCTGCACCAAGCCCATTGGTATTCAGCATTGCAGCAGGTATTCGCTTGGCCGATATGAGCCGATGGCTAGAGCAGACAAGGTGCATTCGCGCTATGCCCAACACTCCTGCACTGATTGGTAAAGGTATCACTGGCCTTTTTGCAAAGGCTGATATCAGCTCGGAAGATCGCACTCTAGCAGAAACAATTTGTAATGCTGTTGGACAGTCGATCTGGGTATCTGATGAGAAGTTAATGGATGCCGTTACTGCGGTGTCTGGCAGTGGACCTGCTTATGTATTTGCATTTCTAGAAGCTATGCAGTCAGCTGGTGAAAAATTAGGCTTAGATGCACAATCTTCTCGAAAATTGGCTTATGCCACTTTAGAGGGTGCCATACAGCTCGCTCAAAACTCCTCTGAGCCTGCTAGCGTATTACGCGAACGCGTGACTTCTAAGGGCGGCACTACTGCTGCAGCATTAGACGTATTAAACCAAGATGGCTGGCATGTTATTTTGGAGAAAGCGATTGCAGCGGCAAATGAGCGCGGCAAAGTGATGGGTGATGAATTAGGTAAAAGTTAACATCCAACTAATTCAGACTCAAACCTAAAACAATCCCCAGAAATAAAAATCCGCCCAACCAATTATTGTGGCGAAACGCTAGGAAGCAATCTTCCCTTTTACGAGTAGACACTAATTTCATATGGTAGATCGCACAAGCCAATGCAGCGAGCCAGCCTATTAAGAAATAATTACTCAGACTTGCTATGTTAGCCACCCAGAGCTGACTGATCAATAAGATGACATAGCTGATGCCAATCGCCAGAACGTCATAGCGACCGAAGGTAATGGCTGAAGTACGTAATCCCAGGCGTATGTCATCGTCTCGAT
>CAJARE010000347.1 GCA_903944255.1 uncultured beta proteobacterium | reverse complement strand
TCTGCACATTAGCATTGCGTGCGATTGTGCCCCATTTGACTGTCTCTTTTGCAATGAATTGTGAGAATTCCTCAGGGCTTTTAGGGGATGGCTCATCACCATTGGCAGTCATTTTGCTGACAAATGTTGGGTCTGCGAGTGCTTGGCGAGTTGCTTCATTAAGCGATGCAACAATATTATTTGGAATATTTTTGGGGCCAAATAAACCCACCCAGACAGTAGAGTCAAAATTTGGAAAGCCATTCTCAGCAATTGTGGGGATATCGGCTAAACCACTTGGTCTTTTGCTGCCAGATGTGGCTAAGGCTTTTAGTTTGCCACTGCCTAATAGGGGCATTGCATTTGAGATATTGGTAATCGTATATAAAGCATCTTTTGATGCAACCGCTAGGACTGATTCGGGGCCACCCTTATAGCTGACATGGGTTGCATTGGCTCCAGAAGCTTGGCTAAACATTTCACCTGTTAGGTGGACCAGGGTTCCGTTACCTGTGGAGGTGTAATTATATTTTTTTGGATTTGCCTTCAGTTCAGCAGACAAATCTTTTGCAGTTTTACCAGGAAAGTCACTGCTGACAACTAATATAAAAGGCGCTGAAGTTAATTGACTGATTGGTTTTAAATCAGTAGCTGGATCATATGGAAGATTCTTATAAATTGCTGGCTGTAAGGAGAGTTGACCAGTTGATGCTACCAGTAGGGTATAGCCATCTGGCTTTGATTTTATAAACGAGCTAATGCCGACTGTGCCTCCAGCTCCAGGGAGATTTTCAACTACAAAACTTTGGTTATATTTGGTTGAAAATCGTTTAGCAAGCTCTCTGGCGGTGAGATCTAGGGCGCCACCAGGGGTGAAGGGCACTATTATTTTGACTGGTTTATTAGGCCAATCTGAAGTTTGGGCAAAGGCATTTGAGAATGAAAATAAAACAATCAATGGAAGTAAAAATATTTTTTTCATTGGGTATCTTCCTTAAATGAGATTTAATGTATGTCTAAGGTTTTTTTGATGGATTCGCTCAATATTTCCCAATTGAATCCAGGCTTTTTCGCGGCGCCAATAATGACTTCTTCTTTTCTGGCAATTAATTCAATCTTTTCTTTAATTTTCATTGCGGCATCGTGAGGAATCATGACGGCACCATGGCGATCTGCATGAATTAAATCACCCGACCGAACGCTAAGACCCGCAACAGTGACGTCACAAGCAATATCCACGATATGGACGTGTGCATGACTAGGCATCACGCTTCCCGCCAGCATTTGAAAGCCAGTTGCATTCATTTGGATATCTCTGATAGAGCCGTTGGTGATGACGCCTTTTGCACCTAAGCCGCGATGGACGTGGGAGTTCACTTCTCCCCAGAATGCGCCAAAACCCGCTCTTTCCCCGTCTATATCTTGCAGAACAACAATGCTTGGCTTCGGATTTTGATCGACATATTTATACCAATTGATACGATTTTCTAACTGCTCGGCAGCACTTTTCTTGGATGGTGCAATCGCGCTAACAGTCCCAGTCTTGGCGTAGCCTACGATCGAAGGCAGATCAGGATAGATGCATTGCAAAGGCTCAGTTGTAAATCCATTTGTTCTATATGACGGATCAATTAATTCCAGTGCATTACAGATAGTGGGGTTATCGAATTGGGCTAGATAATTTAGCAATGCATCATCATGATTCATGGCAGC
>CAJARE010000346.1 GCA_903944255.1 uncultured beta proteobacterium | reverse complement strand
GTGCCAGTGTTGCGGCATTAGCCACTTTTATTCCTTGCTACTTGTTCACTGTTATTCCAGCGCCTTACTTTAAGAAATATGGCAAGAATCCCAGTCTGGTTGCTTTTATTGACGGAGTAACCGCCGCTGCAGTTGGTGCTATTACTGGTTCAGTTATTGTGATTGGTCAGCGCTCTATTGTGGATATTCCGACGGCTGTATTGGCGATTGTGACGACCGCATTGCTTTGGAAATACAAGAAACTCATTGAGCCGGTGGTGGTAATTGCGGCCGCTTTATTGGGTCTAGTGTTATATCCAATGTTTCGTTGAGTAGTTTAGAAACAGATTTAGACATCTTAAAGCTCTGGTTGATTCCGCCCCGGGCCACCAAGAAACCAAAACCACCTTCGGGTGGTTTTTTCATTTGTGAGGTTTAATCAAGTAATTGATTAGATCATCATCAAAGTAAAGGCTTTATGGAATTCATAAGACTTACAGGATTATTCGCTATTACTGCGATAGCAGAGATTGTTGGTTGCTATCTTCCATGGCTTGTATTAAGGCAAGGTAAATCAGCATGGCTATTTCTTCCCGCAATGGCATCTCTTCTTATTTTTGTGTGGTTGCTTACACTTCACCCAACAGCCGCAGGGAGAACTTACGCGGCGTATGGTGGTATGTATATCGTTGTTGCTTTGATATGGCTCAGGGTGGTTGAGGGAGCTGAGCTCACAAGATGGGATTTATTTGGGGCAATAGTCACCCTGATCGGCATGGCGATTATTGCCTTTCAACCCATCACTAGAGATTAGCATTTTGTCGTTTAAAACGACAGTCCAGGAATAGAGTAAGGCAACCTGGGCCCTGGTCGATTCCGCCCCGGGCCACCAAGATTCCATAGTGGCACCAAAGTAGTTGATGGTGCCTCCGCCTTAGCCCAGCGTGGCTATCTTTCTAAGAGCTCTAAATCTAGGTTCAGGATGCCAAATCCTGTCCTACCGCTCGGACTATTTCAAAGACCTCTTTTTGGCGGCCACCTTTTTCTTTGCCGCAAACTTTTTGCTTGCCTTTTTTGCAATGGCTTGAGAGTGACCTGTTGATACTCTCCGAAGCGATTTCACGTCTTCATCAAAGGGACCCAGCTTGTTATTTGCATAATCTAATAACTCTTTAATATTTTCGGGTGGAGCCTTTCCGGACAGCATTTGACTAATTTCATCGCGAATATCTTTTCTAGTCTGCTCTTTATCAATGTTTATCAACCCCCTCTTAGTAAGGTGATCAACAATCTTCATTCCCATTGAAATCAAAAACCTTTCCCACATGGCTATTCCTCGAACTAGATCCGGCAATAGAGATCTTGCCACCTTTGGGGAATTTCATCAATCTCGAGATTCAGCGTCGATTAAATCGACACTTAACTGAATCTGCTGTCATCAAGCGTCCTTTTAAAGGACGCTTCCTGCTATTTGATTTCAGGAATATCTGGGTAACTTGGCCGACCATCTAGGCAATTTTTAATTTCATTTGAGATATCTTCGCAGAAGTACGGGATGCGATATATTTTCCATCCATGTTGTTTGGCTAGATTAGTTTTGTTAGTGTCTGCCAATATCTGCTTTGTAAATAAGGCATCAGCCCTCTCTTTTGAGATACCGCCAAATCTAACGGGAAAATAGTGTTGTTCCCCATCCCTCTCAAATAGTATTTTCAACTCATGAATTGCAAAGTCAAAAATAATCCCATATCTATTCTGACCTTCCTTTTTACCCCATGATGGAGTGAACTGCCTTTCAAACTCAATATTCATCTGAGATAAAGTTTTAGCTACCTGATCTTCCCCAAGGTTTAACTCCATTGCACATTGAGGACAGCCATTACCTTGTAGATGTTTATTGGGGCTCTGTTGAAAATCCCCATGTATAGGGCATGTTATGGTGACTAGCGTTTCCTTGTTTAAGTAAGTAGCCTTGCTGTAGTTATATTTTCCGTCATGCTTAAGCGCGGCTCTAACTGGAAACCTCTCAGCAGATTCTTTAATTTTGATTTGGGAAAGTTTTCGAATTAAATCAGTTCTGCATTTAATGCACCCACCACCACTTAAGTGAGTGTCAGGGGTTTGCTCAAAGTCTCCATGTACGGGACAGTGAATAGTTAACTTAGTTCTGGCATCAATATAGTTGGAGTTTTGATACCCATATTTGCCCGCATGAACAATGCTGGCATTTTTAGCAAATTCTGCTTTGGCAGTTAGACTTCTTTTTTTATGAAATTCCCTGTTGAGGATTTCTCTACACTTTGGACAGCCTTGACCTGCTAGATGTTTGTTTGGAGTCTGTTGAAAATCTCCATGTAGCTTGCAGGTAACAATTAACTTCGTGTCTGAATCTACATAGTGAGACTTACTGTAATCATATTTGAGGTGATGAATTTTCTTGGCTCGATCCTCAAATACTTTGGCGGCATTTGATTTAACGGCTGACATTTTTTTTCTGTGGATATCTTCTTTGCAAGAATTACAACCTACTCCTTGCAAATGAATGCTAGGCGCTTGAAAAAAAGAACCATGAGTCGGGCAAATAATCTCTACAGCGAGTCCACTTCTTATGTAGTTGACTTTAGAGTAGTCAAAATTTTGACCGTGAACATTCTGAGCCTTGCTAACAAATGATCTTGCGGCATCATCTGCCCATACTTCTCCGCGTTTACGTCTACTATCGTTATAGCAGTTAGGACACCCATTACCTTGGGTGTGCATAGACGGAGTTTGTTGGAAGGAGCCATGGGTCGGGCAAATAATCTCTACCTTTTTATTTGCTCCATCGTATTCAACTTGAGAATAGTCATAGAAAATACCGTGAATTTTTTGGGATTTTTCAATAAACAGTTCGGCGGCCTTTATACCTAAAGGTGACTTGGTTAATATTGATTTAATCCCAAATGGCAATTTGATTCCAAGCTAACGAATGTAATAAATCCATTCTAGCGGAGAGAATCAAGTAAGCAAAATACTCAGGTTGTCCAAGCAAAACTCTGAAAATAAAATAGCTGTATGACAACAGCATGCCGCCTACAAAGTGACTAAGGTAATTAAAGTACCCGAAAGTCACCTAGAAGTGATCTCCTCACCCCAGCCGGAATTCCAACCCACAGCCTTAAGCCAGCTCAAATACGCCGAGCCGACAGAGCTTTATCTGCGTGATGGTGAAGTGGTTATCCACCGCAGACCTGGAAGCCCACTTTGGCATTGCCGCTTTAGATTGCAAGATGGCTCATGGCATCGTCAGACCACCCGTCAAGCCAGTATTGAACACGCAGTACGAATGGCTTGCGACCTTTACGATGAAACCAGATTTCGCCAAAGACTGGGGCTTGCACAAAAGTCGCCCACTTTTGCAGAAATTGCACACGCCACTCTTTACTCAATGCGGCAGGACTTGGATGTGGGTATAGGCAAGAGTGTCTACGGTAGCTACATCACCTGTATTGAGAAATACTTTCTACCTTACTTTGGTGACAAAAGACTAGAGGAGATAACTTATACCGATGTGCATGAGTTTGAAGTTTGGCGTAATCGGCAGATGAATAAGGTTCCAAGAGCAAGCACCCTAATGAACTTTGCCAGTGCTTGGACTAAGCTCCAGCTTGTAGCCATTAGTAAGGGTTGGATTAGTGAGCGAGTAGCTGTCCCAAAACTGACGGCTAGAGGGCAGAAAGGTAAAACCCGTCCAGCATTTACCCGCGAAGAGATTGATCGATTATTAGAGTTTATGGAACCATGGATCAAGCAAGGCAGACTGGAGATAGAGCATGAGACTCGCCCTTTACTGCGTGACTACATTGAAATGCTTTTTTACACAGGCATGCGCCATGGAACTGAGGCGTTAGGTGTTTGCTGGAACAATATCGAGTGGCATACACAAGGCGATAAGAAATACCTGCGTATATGGGTAGATGGCAAGACTGGCGGACGTTGGCTCATTGCCAAACATAAGGCAGTGGACGCTCTCAAACGATTACACAGCAGACAACGGGCTGTGTGGGATATTCCATTTGATCGACTATTTGAGACACGTTGCCCAGAGCGCATCTTTGTCTTTGCTAATGGTCATCAGCCTATGCGGATTGATGGCGCATTTAAAAGATTGATGCGAGATAGTGGCTTAGGGTTGAGCCACGATGGACAGATGCGCACTCTGTATTCACTCAGACATACCTATGCCACGTTGGAGCTACTAGAGAACAAGACGGATATTCATACGCTATCCAAGCAAATGGGCAACAGTGCCGCCATGATTGATCGTCATTACAGCAAGTTAACGGCAACGATGGCGGCGGATAGGTTGGCATGAGCATGAACTGTCCTTTAAAAGGACAAATAAAAAAGCCCACTCTAAAGTGGGCGTTGAAGAATTACTCTATTTTAATGTTCTATCGCATCGCTCCAATAGGCCTTAGCAATTTTAAGTGCAGCAGATAGGCTATCTTTTTTTTCAGCAGTTAGTTCTGTCCAAATGCAAGAATAGTCACCCTTACCAGCACTCATTGAGTTAGCAAATTCATACAGCTTCTTATCAAGAACAAAGAGTTTTGTTAATTGCTTAATATCAATATCTACGCCTACATCGTTAAAGTAGGCAATGATGTCGACCATAAAAAAATTAATATCCTCTTCACTAAATGGCATTCCATCATTACATTCTTTGCAATAAGTTTCTGAAAACTTGCGAGCTGCAGCTATTAAATCTGAGCCAGTTTCAAGATCTGTATTCGCATCCAAAGCTAAACTCAAGGTATCGATATAACCGTGTGATAAAAAATCAGT
Source organism: uncultured beta proteobacterium (assembly GCA_903944255.1). Taxonomy (GTDB): domain Bacteria; phylum Pseudomonadota; class Gammaproteobacteria; order Burkholderiales; family Burkholderiaceae; genus Polynucleobacter. The sequence goes on along the minus strand of CAJARE010000346.1, from coordinate 3,580 downwards.
GCGTCCCATATGCCCCCCTTAAAAAATAATATTGGGTGGAGGAGGATTTCTACGTCTAGCAAGCCTTTCCACGTTATGAATCAAATTTCGCAATGAGCCTTTAGCAGCAGAAATAGTGGGTAATAAATCATCGTCGCTCATAACAACGCCCATATCGCTGACTAAGTTTTTAGCCAATGGCAAATAATCACTAACTGCAGCCGCATTCATTTCCACTAACACGCAACGATCCTTCAAGCCCTTATCAAGCTCAGAGATGTTGTTGGTGGTAAGAATGAAAATGCCCCTGTTGGTATTCAGTGCTGATTTAAGACTTTGCTGCGCCAACTTGGTTAGGTTGTCTACTTCATCTAAAACAAAGTAGTGCAGGCCGCTGGAATTAAACGAGGTCTTACTCAGTACTCTTTCAATCAGCGACATCACTTGCGGACCATTGAATCCCTGCTGACAGGCTATGAAATCAGCATCAATAGCTAAGTCCTCATTGGTTCGACCTTTTTCAATTGCGTTAGGTAGCAGGTTTGCCAGTGTGGTTTTGCCTGTACCAAAGACGCCGTATAAAAGAATGGCTGATTTGCCGCAGTAAGGTAATGCTTCGGCACCACTGACAATATCTTCGATTCGCAAGCGACTCTCAGCATTACCCCAGATGATGTCATTAATTGTTTTGGGTTCATATTTGGAATCCTTTCTAATTAACATGATGTTTCCTTTCGTGTTTGTTGGGGGCGCTCATAACGCCCCCTATGGTTATTAAGCTTGTTTAGGGACGGCGCCGTCAGCATCATTTGCTGCATCAACCTCCGCTTTTGCTTTGAGAGTGATTTCACGCTCAACTGCATAAAGCGCAGCAAAAGCAGACTTCACTAGACCGCCTTGTCGAAGCACTGCATAAACTCCATAGCTGCCATCAGCCTGCTGCTCTGCTAATAAGACACAAGACTCACCAACAAAATTGGCATCAGCTACATGCGAGAGCAATTCTGATCTCGCAAAGCCAATGGGCGACTTACCTCTCAAACTGTCTTTGGCAATAACAGCTTTATCTTTTGGACTCACATAATTGGCACTACGAGCAAGTGTGATTTCTTGCACGCCACCACGCTCTTCAATCCAAGCTGCTAGATTGATAGCCATGATGTCTTCCTTTTGAGCTTGGCGAAGCACTAGGGAGTAGGTGCTGATGCGACGACGGTCTCGTGCACCAAATACTGCACGTACTACACGAGTGACCAGCGGCAGATCTTGCTTATAAACATAGCCACGCTCTTTATAAAAAGCTTCTAAAGCGGCACTACGTTGCTTGGCTTCTGAGACTGTCAGTTCGCTACAAAATGCCAAGCATTCAGCTAACACTGCATATAAAGACTGATTACTGGTTCTATAGGCGCCTTGCTCCCATGTAATGCGGCTACTTTCCATATTAGCTAGAGCCTTAACTGGTCCAGTAGTTGTGCTGACTGCTTGTGCGCTGTCTTTTAAAAGGACATTTGTTGTAACAGGTGATGCGTTTAACAATGTATTCATTTTTAACTCACTTTCGTATTAAAAAATATGACTGCTTGTTAAGAAATTTAACCGCTTGGCCATACATCTATTATCAGGATTTAGCCTATTTTTTCGATGTACAATTCAATTTATGTAATTTGAATGTTAAGAAAATGCTAAGAAGATTTCTCGCCCAGCACCCCACATTTGGCACAAAGAACAAGCCGCGCACTTTGTCCTATCAGCAGCAAAGCCCGTACTACTGGTGGTGGGCTTACTTAAGGCGCAATAAAGACTATTTGGATTGTTGTGAAAAGGGCGGCAAAGGAAAGTTTGCCAAGCTCTATAAAGATTTTGGGGATGTAAGAGAAGATAACTTCAAGAAGTGGTGGACAGTGGGTGAGCGTGGCGGCGACCTCTTTGCAGAAACTACCAGTGCTATGAAACTGACCTTATTAGATGACAAAGAGCAGTGGGATGAGTCATGGACACAAGAGGAAGTTCTTGTTATTGCTGTACCACTTACTTCTAGCAAAAGGTATTTACAGAGCAGATTTGCTCGCATCCTAAAAGAAAAACATAGAGCAAAGCGTGGACGCACTAAAAAGCTATTAGAAAAAAGTAATGCAGCTTATCCACTAGAGCGTAACTACACAATTGAGAATCTACGCAAGACACTTCAGGTCTATGACTTGTATATGGAGCATAAAGATCAAAAGCCCAAAGTGCCCTTATGGAAACTTGGGGAGCAGTTGCGCCTAGTTCCTAGCGCAATGACCACTGACAAGATGACAGTTAACGAGAGGCAGGTATTTAGAAACGTAATGGGCGCAAGCGTAAAGCGTTACATCACCAATGCAGAAAAGATCATCGCTAATGCAGCATTAGGTAAGTTCCCTATGACTTGATAGTCCTTTTAAAGGACATTTTTGATATCCTTGTAACAACTTATAAGCAAATATGAGGGTTATATGGATTTTTATCGCAAAGCACCAGTATGGGAGCAGCAAAACGACTGTCCCAAGACGACTAAGTTAGCTAAGCCAATCAAGCCTGTAAAGGTCAAGAATGCTCGTGTAATAGAAGTTACTGATGCCAAGTACAGAGGGTCAACATTTAGCGGCACCTTCTTGCTAGGTGATCAAGTGCTTATTCTTGATGGCAAAAACAAATCCACCAGAGTTGAGGTGCTGTGTAAGTGGTTTGGTCACAGACTTGCCACAAGAGGATTGGCTTTTACAATCAATCTAAAGAAAGCTCGAGTTAATGACAGCTACACTGGAGAAGTGTTTACTGACTTCTCCAAATAGTTAGATCAATTCAACGGCGGCTTTAAGTTGACTCGGGTTGCTATACAGATAGGAAGCTGTGGTACTGATATTTCTATGGCCTGCCAAACTCTTCAATATATGTATCGCAGTACCTTTATTAGCCAATCCAGTTAAAAAGCTTCTTCTGCCGCTATGACTGCTGGCGCCATCTATACCAACTGCACGATATAGATAAAAGAAGTATTGAGTTAAGGAGTTAGCGGAGAATCCCGCTTGCTTTTGGGTATAGAACAACGGCTTAGTGGGATCCTTAATGCGAAGTACACGCAAGTACTGGCCAATCTCCTTTTGCATACGTTCATTTAAGTAAACCGTACGGGCATGTTTGCCCTTGGTTTGCTCGGGCATCAAGCGCACTTCATCCTTAATTGTGCCGTCGCCGTTTAAAACGTCGTTTATGCGTAGGGCAGCTACTTCACCTACTCGCATACCCGCGAAGTGCGTTAACAGCAGCATAGCGCGATTACGTGCGTTGTGCCTGCGTGTAGCTACGTGATCTAAAACTCTTCGTAATTCTTGTGGATTTAAAACTCTAGCTTGTGACATACGTTCTCCCTGAAATGTAATAAATACAGAGTTACAGTATGTTTTCTTAGATGCAGTTTGAGCAACCGAAATCTGCCAATAAAGATCTTTCCAAGAATCAATGACTTAGCTAGAAACATAATAGTTTCGTAATTAAATTATATTTATCGTGGCATTTTCGCCACGATATATTTATAAGTCCTAGGTGCAGTAGTCGCCCATGCAGGTAGCTAATC
>CAJARE010000345.1 GCA_903944255.1 uncultured beta proteobacterium | reverse complement strand
ATTTCTACTGGTTATGAAAATAACACGGTAAGCTCAGTGACATTAACTGGTAAGAACTATGGGGGCACACCTAATACTAGTAATAGCATCACTACAACGACTGGTTCTGCACCTCTAGTTTTGGGTGTGGGTTATGTATTTCCAGTGCAAGATTCTTTCACTCTAGGCTTAGGAGCTGATTACTCTGCTCTAACGCAAGAGACTAGCTCATCTAGTTACTACTATCCTGGAATCAGCACGGCAACATATAACTATAAATTTACGATTTCTAATCGATTTAATGTCTTTATTACTCCTGGGTATTCAATAGATCAAAATAAATTAGCTTATGCCAAGTTAGGCTATTCAAGTCAAAACGTGCAATACAGCCAAACGAACTGTTGTTCTTCTCCATCTAATAAAGCCCAAGTCAGTGGCTATGTCCTTGGATTAGGCTATAAGCAATTTATTGGTGGCGGGCTGTATGGTTTTGCTGAAGCAAATTACTACACCTACGGCAGTCCTAGCCTGACCTCAACCTATACAGATGCAGGTGGAGGAACAGTTTCCTCAAATCCAAACGTCAGTGCGTATAATTTTTTGCTAGGCTTAGGTTATCGGTTTTAAAGCTAATTAAGATCTATGATAGCCAATAAAAAAGAATGTAATTCACAAGCTTTTTAAATAATTTGAATGTTAGATCATTCATCATGATAGATATTTGAGGGTTTTGATCACCCCTATTAAAAACCATCAACGGGAGTAATAATGAAAGTCTTTCTTGCATTTTTAGTATTGGTGTTTTCTTCTTTTTCCTTATCTGCCCAAACACCCTTTAACCCACAGGCCGAAGGAGAACGTCTTGAAAGGCTTTGGTGGGATCAGCAAAAAAACCAAGATATAGTAGGCCTGACCAAACTGATGTCTCCTGCTTTTCAGTCAATCAATAGCAAGGGTGCCCAAGATTTGGCATTTAACATGGCAATCATTAAGGCTGAGAAGTTAGGTAAGTATGAGCTCTCCAACATTAAGGTCACCCAATCCCAAGATAATTTAATCGTTACCTATCAGATTGCAGTTCCTGAGAATTATCTAGGTCAAAAAATGTCATCAAAACTGCACTATCGTTTAGATGTGTGGACTAAAACCTCAGTAGGCTGGCAAATTATTGCGCATGCCAATCTCAATCCTACTTAATACCAAAAAATGCGTTTGCCTCATCAATAATTGAGTCATATTCTTTGAGGTTAGGCTTATCAGGACTTCCACCTTCAATGAATGTGCCGCCGATGACCCCAATATCCTGAGGGGCGGAATCTGGCAGATGCTTTGGAAAGATATAAAAAGACCGTTTTACTTTTTGATTTGCTTCTGTTTTGCCTTCACCAAAATAAACTAGGATCATATAGTTCATATTTTCGGGGACTTGATTTTTTAGCATAATCAAATGCCCTTGAACAGGAACGAGGGCGGTATCCTTGGCTAATTCAACAGCGCCAAGTCCGCTACAGTTAAAGATAAACTTTTCTTTTAGTTCATCAAATGCATTAATTTTGCCAACTACGATATTAATGTGATGGGCATTAACGAAATCATGTAATTCTGACATGAGCAGTGCCGTATTCATAAAGATGCCATCGTCATAGACAACCATCTTGCGAGTCATACCATTGCCGAAATCCAGCATCACTTCTTTGGCAGGATTCATCACTTTACCCACATAGGCCTCTAACCCAGAATCTTCCCTACTATTAAAGTAGCTTGGAACTAAGCGAGCCCCTTGTTTGAAATCACTATTTTTGTCTCTAGCAACATCATCATAAAAACGATAGGCATCAATACCAATTTGATCAATGATTGCTTGCATTGCATGATCGTTATCCATCGAGACTGGAGCCAGAAGGCCGCCGGCGTTATGGGAGGCTAATGAATCTAACTTTTCTGCATAAATGGCGATATTGGAGTAGCCGCGTTTGGTTAAATCATAGGCAGTAAAAAGTCCGACTAAGCCTGCACCAATAATTGCGATAGGAGTAGATTTATTCGATAACTCATTACCCAGCGGTGAATCAATAAGCAAAGAGTTGACATACTTTGCCGATCCTGGTCCTAGTGTCCAGCCGCTACCGCCATGACCATAATTATGAGCGATGACTTTGCTGCCTTTTTGCTCAATACCCAAGTGAGGCATGCCATGCTTCATAGGGCGATAGCACAGTATTCTTTCACCCAAATTCTCTTGCTTAAATGAGGGTGGAATAATTTTTCGGATTTCAATCAATTCGGTCATGCATATTCTCGATCGGTTAAATGAAGTGATCTACAGCATAAAAAACATGATGTCATTATGATATATTGAGATTCAAAACGGAGAAAGTTATGCAACATCACGCTTCAATCAGCCACTTACATGAAGGCAAGTCCGGAAAGGTCATGACTGCTCGTGAAGCAGTTCAATTGATTGGTGATGGAGATACTGTTGCTACAGGTGGTTTTGTAGGAATTGGATTTGCTGAAAATATTGCCATTGCTCTTGAGGAGCTATTTTTGGAGAATAGTCAGAAAAAATCGTCTACACCAAGCGGCCCTCGTAATTTAACCTTGGTCTATGCAGCAGGTCAGGGAGATGGTGTTGATCGAGGCCTAAATCATTTGGGTCATCCTGGCTTAATCAAAAGGGTCATTGGTGGGCACTGGGGGCTCGTACCGAAATTGCAGCACTTAGCAATGACCAATCAAATAGAGGCCTGGAATTTTCCACAAGGCGTTATCTCGCATCTATTTCGTGATATTGCTGCAGGTAAACCGGGCACGCTAACCCATGTTGGTTTAGGAACTTTTGTAGACCCCCGTCTTGGCGGCGGTAAGCTAAACAAAATCACGACCGAAGATCTGGTGCGTGTAATGCCCATTGATGGTAAAGACTACCTGTTTTATAAAGCCTTCCCAATTAACGTGGGAATTATTCGTGGTACCACTGCAGATCCAGATGGCAACATCACGATGGAAAAAGAAGCTTTGACTTTAGAGTCTTTGGCAATCGCTACAGCCGTACATAATTCAGGAGGAATTGTGATTGCGCAAGTAGAGCGTATTGCCGCATCACATAGCTTGAATCCACGCCAAGTCAAAATCCCAGGAATCATGGTTGATTGTGTGGTGGTAGCTGAGAAGCCTGAATACCATATGCAGACCTTTAAGGAAGTTTATAACCCGGCATTCTCAGGAGAAATTCGGGTAGAAACTTCTACACATCAAGCAATGCCACTAGACGCACGCAAAATTATTGCTCGTAGAGCGGCCCTAGAATTACGGGCAAATGATATTGTGAACTTGGGTATCGGTATGCCTGAAGGAGTATCTGCTGTAGCGGCTGAAGAGGACATAATTGATTTACTCACCCTGACTGCAGAGCCTGGAGTGATAGGCGGTATACCTGCTGGCGGCCTGAATTTTGGCGCAGCAGTAAATACCCAGGCGATTATTGATCAACCCAGCCAATTCGATTTTTATGATGGCGGCGGACTAGACATTGCTATTTTAGGCATGGCTCAACTGGATCGCATGGGCAATATCAATGTTTCTAAATTTGGGAGCAAGCTAGCTGGCGCCGGCGGCTTTATTAATATCTCACAGAATGCACGCAAGGTTGTATTTGTAGGAACCTTCACTGCAGGAAAGTCCCTGATGCATATTGAAGCAGGGAAGTTGATTCTTGAT
>CAJARE010000344.1 GCA_903944255.1 uncultured beta proteobacterium | reverse complement strand
TTTAATTTCAGTTTCTGAGATCCACTTCGCCACACTGAGAATGACTAATGAACCAGTCAGGGCCACTACTCCAGCATAAAAATAGATGAGTCCTGGTAGAACCAGTGTTAATCCATCAATATTATCTACAGCAGTTCTAGACCAAAATGGGATCAGTCCAATAAAAATGATCCAGGCTGGTAGGTATTTCCATGTTGATAGCTTTAGATAAATGTATTGATAGAACCCAATCCCAAGCAAGTAATAGATGAAGTATGGTCTTAACAAGCCAACACCTGCTCCACGTGGAGTGTACTCACGAATTAGCCACCATATCAAAATCATCAAAATGATTTGAATTCTTCCATCACAAAGCACTTTTGATACCGTCTTTAACCCTACCTTTTGAAATAAAAGATTCAATACAGAGAATGCGATTTCAAAAATTGATGCAAGGACAATGCAATAAAAGATGGCCAGTAAAAACCAAAGCGCAGTATCAGGCCGCCTAAATGCCAGAATCAATGCAGAAATGACGCTATCGCTATGGTGATAGATCAACTGATTAATGACACACCAAGCAAGAAAAGGTAACAATAGCCGAATTGACGCCTTAGATATTTTCGTTTGTGCCCGCTTTAACGCACTCCCAATCCCGTCTTGTATGCTATCCGAGCGAAAGGCAATAGCTGCAACAGCGCCAGATAGAAATACAAACAGCGGCATGTGAAATGAGTAGATCACCCTAACCCACAGTAGATCATCAAATTTTTCTGAGCTACCCTGGATCACATGGCCAATAACGACCAAGATAATTGCCATACCTTTAGCAATATCTAGAAATGCATCTCTATTTTTATTAGTGATCATATTTTTTGGCTGCATCTTCTCGCATGCACAGATCATATAATCAATCCAATGAATAACAAAGCATTGGTATCCTGGAGTGGAGGAAAGGACTCTTGTTTAGCTCTTTGGCGAGCCCAGAAGCTCGGGATAAGTGTCACTCATCTGCTTACAGCTTTAGATGAGTCAGGCCTTAAAACGCGCTCACATGGTGTCAGTAAATCACTCATTCATTCTCAAGGACAATCCTTAGGATTGCACAATGAATTTATTTCAGCATCTTGGCAAGATTATGAACAAGAGTTCATCACCCAGTTAATACAACTTCATCATGAAGGTATTACACAAGCCATCTTTGGTGATATTGATTTGATAGTCCACCGGGAGTGGGAAGAAAAAGTCTGTGCAGCTGCAAATATTGTGGCAACGCTTCCACTCTGGAATGAAAATCGCTTATCGCTCGTATCTGAATTTCTTGATGCTGGATTTAAAGCAAGGGTAACTTGTGTAGATGGGCGATTCTTAAATGAATCATTTGTCGGCGTGGAATTCGATGCCCAATATATTGCACGATTACCAGAAGGCATTGATGCTTGTGGCGAAAATGGGGAATTTCATACCTTTGTATATGATGGCCCCAATTTCTCAGGGCCGGTCAAGTGGAAGAGTCTGGGGAAGCAGAAATACATTTCCCCACCTGAATATGGAGAACAGACCTTCTATTTTGATTTATTAGACAGCGTCTAAGTTTTTAATCTATCAAAAACGCTGGGTAGCAGCCCCATTACCGCAAAACTTAGAGAACAATAAAATCCAGCTCATACGTATACTAGAAACATCTAAACCATCCGGCTTAGGAATATTTTTCTCAACATAAGAAGTAATTGCGCTGGCGGCATCGCCTTTAGCGGGCTCGCAAAAGCTTCTTGCGACGATACTCACAAGAACAAATAGCACTAAAACAATCGCTATGATGAAAATAATTCTTTTCTTATTCATTTAATGCCTCACTCTTTTGTATTGCTAGGTCAAATGCCAATTCTGCTAATTCTACAGTGATAAACCCCATAATGCGGTTAGGGATTTCATAAATGTTTTATGTAAATCAGTTGAAATAAGTTCCTGCATCCTATTTAATATAAGAATGCGCAAACCTCCCCCTCAATCGGAAATTCTCATTGCAGGGCCCGCTCGTAATAACGAAGATACCCTTGCGGCAGAGCTTAGCACCCTTCTTAATAGTGTTGTGGGCTTCAAAAAGGCTTATTGCCTAGTCATTGAAAGTGATTCTACAGACGGTACTGTTGGTGAACTAGAACGCCTTAAGCAGTCCACTCCTTTATTTGATTTCATTTCTTTGGGACATCTTGCTAAAAAGATGCCTCAGCGTACTGAGCGCCTAGCCTTTGCCCGTAACCATATTCTTGAAGAAGTTCGATCAAATCCCTTGTATGCCAATGTTGACTTTATTATCATGGCTGATTTGGATGGCATCAATCGTAGTATTACTCAAGAGAAGATTGAGTCATGCTGGGATTTAAATGAACCCTGGGATGTCATTACAGCAGTTCAATCAGAACGCTACTATGATGTTTGGGCACTAAGACATCCCGACTGGAGTCCAATTGACTGCTTTACTCACAGATCTCGTCTAGAAAAAGTCATAGGGAAAGATGCAGCAAATACTCTAGCCGTTAAAGCTAAGCAGGTTGTATTGCCATCCCATGGAATGATTGAAGTTGACTCTGCTTTTGGTGGTCTTGCAATTTATAAGCGTGATGCCTTATTAGCGGGGCACTATGTCGGACTTGATCAATCTGGTAACGAAGCCTGTGAGCACGTCAGTTTTCACAATGATTTAAGAAAATCTGGGTATCGAATTTATATTAACTGCGCGCTGGTCAATAGCGCACATCATATTGATCCCCCGCCACCGCCCCCAAAAGGCAGAACAATGGCGGGAATCAAATTCTTACAAAAGATCGGTATTGCTCTATTTGGACAAGAGCGCTTTCATAAGTATTTAGATCTTCTCAAGAATTCTTAAGCGCTTCACCAATACCTAACCCTTAATGCTTACTTACCAATTCTGCACTCAGATGGCAGTAACTGAGGAATTAAATTTGTTTCGGCTGAACGACAAGACCAACCGCCTGACCAAGTTGAGCCCTCTGACTTAGAGAGATCGACTGGCTTCGGAGCATTTGCATCTGGCTCATTCGTCGGAAACAGGTGCAAGGTATTTTTACCTTCTGGAGCAACGCTATTCTGAAAATCAATAGCGATGGCACCCGATGGTGTAATTTCAATTAGCTTGACGCTGCGTGTTGGGGTAAAGGTAAATGAACCATTAGTTGCTTCATCCATCGGGACCGTACCGCGACTAGCAAAAGCTTCTGTGACAGATAACTTAGCACTAGAGGATAAATTCATTCCTTCAACGACGCGGCTACGGGCAATGTAATCTTGATATTGAGGCACCGCTACAGCAACCAAGATGCCAATGATGGCAACTACCACCATTACTTCGATTAGAGTAAAACCTGACTGATCTGAGTTATCTGTTTGATTCTGTGAGTTTCTCATCATAAAATAAATATCCCCTAGTTGATAAGACTTCATGATCCATTATGAAGCCCTTCTTCTAGGGGAAAGTTTTTGTCAGAAATATCGGATTAAAGCCGTCAACTTCTGAAACTCAACTACTTAAGCTTTTTTATGGGTACGCTTTACAACTTCTCCAAGGGCCATCACTGCGATTGCACCAACTGCTCCTGCAATCATGCCGTATGCCTCTAATCCAGCCCCGAAGAACTTCAGCACACCCGGATCAGATAAGATCATGCCACCCGCAATCCATCCTAACAAGCCGGCACCAGCGGTAACAATAATTGGGAAACGATCAATGAGGTATAGCACGATTCGGCTACCACCAATGATGAGCGGTACAGAAACTAGCAAGCCAAAAACAATATAGCCAAGCTGATGTGCCTGGTCTTCAACTTGACCTGCGGCTCCAGCAATCGCCAAGACGTTATCCAAGCTCATGACGATATCAGCGATGATAATAGTTTTAATTGCCGCAAATAATTTATCCGGTGCTTGCATACCATGATCTTCTTCACCGCCTGAATCCACCATCAACTTATAACCAATCCACAGCAGCAGAATGCCGCCAACAAACTTTAAGAATGGGATCTGTAGCAGCGTGACCGCGAACGCGACCAAAATAATGCGCAGAATAATTGCACCGGCAGTACCCCACAAAATACCTTTACGGCGCTGATTGGGGTGTAGGTTGCGGCAGGCTAAGGCAATCACAACAGCATTGTCACCGCCCAATAAAATGTCAATCAAGATGATCTGTGCAACTACAGACCAATCCAACATTGCTAAAAACTCCATGTCATCCTCTTATATTTTTATGTTTTAACTTCTTTTTGCTTAAAAAAAGGATGATGTTTATCATCCCTTTCCTGAGTCACAATTACAACATAGCTTTCAGCAAAGCAGCCATTTCAGATGGATTCTTTGTTACTTTGAAGCCACATTCTTCCATTACAGCCAACTTAGCATCAGCAGTATCAGCACCACCAGAAATCAATGCGCCAGCATGGCCCATCCGTTTTCCAGGTGGCGCAGTGACACCAGCGATGAAGCCAACAATTGGTTTTTTCATATTGTCTTTGCACCAGCGAGCTGCCTCTGCCTCATCAGGTCCGCCAATTTCACCAATCATGATGACTGCATCGGTTTCTGGATCATCATTAAACATCTTCATGATGTCGATGTGCTTTAAGCCATTGATAGGATCACCACCAATACCCACTGCAGTGGACTGACCTAAACCAATAGCCGTTAATTGACCAACGGCCTCATAAGTCAAAGTACCGGAGCGACTAACAACACCAATACGACCCTTTCTATGTATGTGGCCAGGCATGATGCCGATCTTGATTTCATCAGGAGTAATGATTCCAGGGCAATTTGGTCCCAGCAATAAAGTCTTCTTGCCGCCAGCGGCTTCTTTAGCCTTCATCTTATTGCGCAGCTCAAGCATGTCGCGCACTGGAACACCTTCAGTAATACAAATAACAAAATCCAGGTCAGCCTCTACTGCTTCCCAAATGGCTGCCGCTGCGCCTGGAGGTGGAACATAAATGACAGAGGTAGTTGCACCAGTTTGCTGGGCAGCTTCTTTCACTGTTCCATAAATTGGAATATTAAAAATCGACTCGCCCGCTTTTTTAGGATTGACACCAGCAACAAAACAATTTTTGCCGTTTGCGTATTCCTGACATTTTTCTGTATGAAACTGACCGGTCTTACCAGTGATACCTTGTGTAATGACTTTGGTGTTTTTATTAATCAAAATAGACATATTGAAATTCCTGGATTATTTGTTTTTGGCAACAGCAGCAACTACTTTTGTAGCGGCTTCAGCCATTGAGTCTGCGCTGATGATTGGTAAACCAGAGTCAACTAGGATCTTCTTGCCCAACTCTTCATTGGTACCCTTCATACGCACAACCAAAGGAACGGTTAAATTCACTGCCTTACAAGCAGTCACAACCCCTTCAGCGATCACATCACAACGCATAATGCCGCCAAAGATATTTACCAAAATAGCTTCAACGCTCTTATTCTTGAGCATGATCTTGAATGCTTCAGTCACTTTTTCTGCAGTAGCTCCGCCACCAACATCCAAGAAATTGGCTGGCTCGCCACCGAATAACTTAATCGTATCCATGGTGGCCATTGCTAAGCCAGCACCATTGACTAAGCAACCAATATTGCCATCTAAAGAAATATAAGCAAGGTCAAACTTAGAAGCTTCGATCTCTGCTGCATCCTCTTCATCCATATCGCGGTAGGCGACGATTTCTGGATGACGGAATAGTGCATTTGGATCAAAGTTAAATTTAGCATCAAGCGCCTTGATCTTGCCATTACCTTCCAGGATTAATGGATTGATCTCTACCAAGGATGCATCAGTATCCCAGTAGGTTTTATATAAATTCTTAAACACATCTCGCGCCATTGGAATAGAGGCATCAGGAACGCCAATACCCTTGGCAACAATGTCGCAATCCGCATCTGTTAAACCAATCAGCGGATCAACAAATACTTTAATAATTTTTTCTGGATGTGATTCAGCAACCTCTTCAATATCCATACCGCCTTCGCTAGAAGCCATGATCACGTTCTTTTGTGTCGCACGGTCTGTAACGATGCTGAAGTAATACTCTTTTTTAATATCTGCGCCATCTTCAATTAAGAGACGATTGACTTTTTGACCTTCAGGTCCAGTCTGATGAGTCTTGAGTTGCATTCCCAAGATCTCGGAAGAATATTTCTTTACCTCGTCCATGCTTCTGGCCAACTTAACACCGCCGCCCTTGCCGCGTCCACCAGCATGAATCTGGGCTTTGACAACCCATACTGGGCCACCCAGTTTTTCAGCGGCTTTCATCGCCTCATCAATACTGAAAGCAGGAATGCCATTTGGAACAGGCACATTAAATTGGCGCAAAAGTTCTTTGCCCTGGTACTCGTGAATTTTCATAATGACTCCGAAACAGTATCTTTATTAGCAAGCGATGAGAATTAACAAAACCGATGTCGCCTTCATCTCATCCCTACCCTGAAAATGGCTAGATTAGCCAAATTTGAATAAATGCGAACGGCTTGACCGACTTCGCAAGTCTATCATGCTGCAACGCCGCAAACTCGATTTTACGATCCGTGATTGTCCTAGTCTTGGCGCTGGCCAGCGATGACCTTTACTACGACCTCAGAACTAAAGCCCTTAGAGGCCAAGAAGCGATAGTGCTTAGCTTTCTCCTTTTGGTCCTGGGCAGGTGCGCCAAACTTTCTAGACCACAACTCATAAGCCCGCTGATATTCAGTCTCTTTAAGTGTTTTGAGAAGAGGGGCTGATTTACTGGAATCCACGCCAGCTCTTTCGAGCTCATCTTGGATCTTGCGGATGCCATATCGGTCACTGCGACGACGGACCAAGGCCTCTGCAAATCGATCATCTGAAAGCCAGCCACGCGCCTCAAAGTCATCCAAAATGGCGTCAATCTCTATTGCAGTAGATTTGACTGGAAGACCATCTTGATCAGCATTTGAGCTTTCTTTCGCATCCGTCTTAGCAAGCTTTACCCATCGTTGCTCGGACTCGGCTAGCTTGGCAGCCATACCTTTGCGGCTATATTCTCGTAGCGATAAAAGACGCAAAGCCCGAGCTTTGAGACTCGGGCTTTGTTTAGCGCCTTTTTTTTCTTTGCTACTTAGTTCTGACATCAAACTATTCGACTTCCTCTTCTTCACTCAGTACATCGGTAACTACGGCTGAGCCCGCTTTGACACCTAACTTCTCACGTATTTTTGCCTCGATATCTTTAGCGATCGCTGGATTCTCTTTTAAGAACTCCCGCACATTGTCTTTACCTTGACCAATGCGATCGCCGTTATAGCTATACCAAGAGCCTGACTTTTCAACCAGATCGGCTTCTACACCCATATCGATAATCTCACCTTCGCGCGAAATACCTGCGCCATACATGATGTCAAAAATGGCTTCACGGAATGGAGGAGAAACTTTGTTTTTGACAACCTTCACACGAGTCTCATTACCCACCACCTCATCACCCTTCTTGATGCTACCAATGCGGCGAATATCTAAACGCATCGATGCATAGAACTTGAGTGCATTACCACCAGTAGTGGTTTCTGGGGAGCCGAACATGACACCGATCTTCATCCGAATTTGGTTAATGAAAATGACAGTTGTATTGGTGCGTTTAATCGCACCAGTGAGTTTGCGCAAAGCTTGACTCATTAAACGTGCCTGCAAACCTGGCAATGAATCGCCCATATCACCTTCAATCTCAGCTCTAGGAACTAAGGCAGCAACCGAATCAATCACGATCAAATCAATGGAGCCTGAGCGCACTAAAGCATCAGCGATTTCTAAAGCTTGCTCACCAGTATCCGGTTGAGAAATTAAGAGATTGTTCACATCCACACCAAGACGGGATGCGTACTGAACATCTAAAGCGTGCTCAGCATCAATAAAGGCGCAAGTGCCACCTAACTTTTGCATCTCTGCAATCGCATGCAAGGTTAAGGTTGTTTTACCCGATGACTCTGGTCCATAGACCTCAATCACGCGTCCTCGCGCCAAACCACCAACTCCAAGTGCAATATCCAGACCTAATGATCCGCTTGATACCACTTGAATATCTTGACTGATTTCAGCATCGCCCAATCGCATGATTGAGCCCTTACCAAATTGCTTCTCAATCTGAGCTAAAGCTGCTGTTAGCGCTTTTTGCTTATCTCCGCTCATTCCTTCAAATTCTGAAGAGGCTGATTTTTTCTTGTCATCCAAGGCCATTTTTGATTCCTTTTCGCTTTGTATTGGGCTTTTTCCCGAAGTTTTATCGACTACCTGACAACTTAGAAGTTACTGTATATAAAAACAGTAGTATTTGCAAGCGACTTTTTAAAGGAATTTACAGATTTTTTACTAGGGTACCTTCGACCTTGGGTCTGTCCCAATAGAAAAAGAGGGGCATCGCTACTGCCCAGATCAGGCTAATGAGGCCTAAACCAAGGATTTGAGACCCAGAACCCCAGTTTGCCGCCCCCATTCGAATCCCAGCCTCATAAGACAGGGGGCCGCAAATTGCCCCTAAAACTACCCCCAGAACCAGCTTACCCTGCAGCCAGGACAAGGAGCCATTGAGGGTGCTGGCTACTAAAAGCCAGAGTGCCCACATCCATGCTGGTGATAGATAAGGAGAGGGCCAGGCATTCTTAAAGTCGATGATCCCTAAATACATCAGGAGGCTATCGGTCACGATCCCAAAAGACAGTACTTTTAGCAACAAGCTAAGCTCCAGCTTTGGGGTCTGAGAGCGCCAGATATGAAAAACAATATATGCCAGACTTCCAATCACCGCCCAGAGAGCCTGCTGATGAGCAGCGCCCAAGATACAAGCAAACCAACCTGCTTGAAAGAAAACAAAATTCCAAAATTTAGACATGTCTTGATTTTATCTGCAAAGAAAAAGGCCGCTACCGAGTGGGCAATGGCCTTTCAATCTTCTGGAACAAGATTTAGATAAAACGGAATGCGATGATGGCGATGATCGTTGGCGGTAGCGCATATAAAAACAAGTAGAGCGGGCTAATCGCACCCTCTTCAAAGCTAGGCTTCAGAATGGAGAAGCCTGCAGGATTAGGGGCGTTGGCAATTACCGTTAAGCCACCACCAGTGAGCGCACCCGAAACCAATGAATATTTAAATTCATCGGAGAGTCCATCCACTAGCGATCCTAAATAGGTGAGTGCAGCATTATCAGTGACTGCAGTCAGAACAGTGGCGCCGTAGTAAACCGAAGTCGCATCTAAATTTACCAAGAGGGATTGCAACCACCATTTTTGTTGTCCGCCCAGAACCACCAGACCAGCCAAGAAAAATGCTACCAATAAACTTTCACGAATAATCAGCTTATTTTGGTAGCGTCC
>CAJARE010000343.1 GCA_903944255.1 uncultured beta proteobacterium | reverse complement strand
GTATCACGAAAGAGTAATAGATCTTCGCCCATTACTTTGACACGAATTGGTGGGCAATCAGGTTTTGCCACTTCTTCAGATAGTGCAACTGGGTGCCAATGACAGCGTAAATAGTTACCCATGGGTGTATTGGGTTCACTCGTGACTAGAAATGCATTATCTTGCGCAGAAAGCATATACCCTCATCATTGGCCAGTTGCTCAAACATTCTTAATACAAAATGAGCTTAGATTACTATGTATCTCAGCGTCAGGCAAACCCTCATCAGCAATGTTGGGGGTTTTGTTATCTTCGATCATTTAGATTATTAATAAGGGTTTACCCCTTTTGCGGTTTGATTGGCGTGGTGTATAAATTTAGATCATCTAAATATAACTATAAAAGTATTGGAGGCAGTGTGAGTTCATCAGCTTTAGAGGTAAAGCCATTAACAGGAGCTCTTGGCGCAGAAATTTTTGGACCTGATTTATCAAAAAAGCTTTCTCCAGAATTAATTCAGGAAATCCGCAATCAGCTTCTTCAATATGGCGTAATATTTTTTCGCGATCAAGACTTAACCCCAGAACAGCACTTAAATTTCTCCAGAATGTTTGGACCGATAGTGATTAATCCTGTTTATGGAAGTGTTGATGGTTTCCCTGAGATCATGCCTGTTATTAAAGATGTAAACGATACCTACAATATTGGCGATACATGGCATAGTGACATGACTTATATGCCAGAGCCCCCATTGGGCTCAATTTTGTATGCGAAAGAGGTTCCACAAGTTGGCGGGGATACTCTTTGGACCAATATGTATATGGCTTATGAATTTTTACCAGAGCCATTAAAAAATACTTTAGCGGGTTTAAATGCCATTCATTCGGATGCCTTTTTGACGGCCCGCACTGAAGAACGAAATTCCGGGCGATCCACGAAGTTATTGGTGGATCCTAATCGTGCCGAACTACGTGCACTGCATCCAGTCGTGAGAACGCATGATGAGACTAAGAAAAAAGCTTTGTATGTAAATTATCCATTCACTTATTCTTTTGAGGGTATGAGCAGAGAAGAAAGTCTTCCATTGCTTAATCAGATATATGCCCATACATCTAAGCCTGAGTTTTCTTGCAGATTTAGATGGCAAAAAGGTTCAATTGCATTTTGGGATAATCGCTGCACCATGCATTATGCGTGTAATGATTATCAAGGGCAGCGACGTGTCATGAATAGAATCACCATTGCTGGTCCAAAGACTCAATAATGAGTGAAAATTCGTATGCGCTGATTACAGGGGCAACCAAAGGTATTGGTAGAGCTATTTCTGATTTGCTCATTGAGCAGGGCCAATCAGTCATAGGAATTTCTCGCAATCCAGACCCCACCTTTAAGGGTAAATTATTTTTAGCAGATCTTTCGAATAGCTCTTCTAGAAATCAAGTATTCAAAGAGATTGCCTCCTCTTTTCCGGTTGATCGATTGGTGAATAATATTGGGTTTAATCAGCTACAAGGATTGCCTGACATTACCCCCCAAGATTATCAAAAGATCATTGATCTGAACCTGACTGTCTCTTTAGAGTTAACCCAGGCAGTGTTGCCGTCGATGCTCGCTTTAGGGCAGGGCAGAATAGTCAACATTGCCAGTAGATCAATGCTCGGCAGAAAAAATAGTAGTGTTTATGCTGCAGCTAAAGCAGGCCTAGTGGGGTTTACAAAATCTTGGGCTATTGAACTTGCCCCTTCGTCTATTACAGTCAATTGCGTTGCTCCAGGTCCGATTGAAACGGAGATGTTTAATCGAAATAACCCAATAGGATCCCCTGGAAGAAAGTCGATGTTAGATGCTATTCCTATGAACCGACTTGGAGATCCACGTGAGGTAGCTTCTGCAGTCATTTACTTTTTGTCAAAGAGTGCTTCATTTACCACCGGTCAAACAATTTTTGTTTGTGGCGGCGCTAGTATTTCTCAACAACATTTTTAAGGATGAACTGAGGATCTTATGAGACTAAATAAAAATATTTTTTTGAGTGTTGTTATTGGATTGATGACAGCTTCATTTTCTAGTCTAGCAATCTCCCAGGTAAATTATCCTGTTCGCCCCATTAAGATTATTGTTGGTTATGCGCCTGGCGGTACAACCGATATTATTGCAAGAATTATGGCTGAGCGTTTTACAGCTTCAATGGGTCAGCCTGTCTTTGTTGAAAATATCCCAGGTGCTGGAGGTAATCTTGGCGCCGCTGCTGTTGCAAGAGCAGCCCCAGATGGGTACACACTTCAATTGGGAACAATGGGAAATATGACCATTAATCCATCGGTTTATAAAAATATGCCGATTGACACCCTCAAGGCATTTCAGCCAATTTCAAACATTGCAACTGTTTCAAATATTATGATTGTCAATCCAAGCGTCCCCGTTAAAAATGTTAAGGAATTTGTTGATTGGACAAAAGCTAGACCTGGTAAAGTGTTTTTTGCTTCCTCAGGAGTAGGTAATGCTCCACATATGACTGGAGAATTATTTAACTTAGCAGCAGGTTTGGATATGACTCATGTGCCTTATAAGGGAAGTGGCCCAGCACTCATTGATTTAATGGCGGGTCAGGGTGTTCAGGTTATGTTTGACAACATGCCTTCAGCAATCAATTTTGTTCGAAATGGCAAATTAAAGGGTCTAGCGGTAACTGGTGCTAATCGAGTTCCTTCCGAGCCCAATTTACCTACAGTTAAAGAGTCGGGATATCCTGAATTTGTTGTTGAAACTTGGTTTGGATTATTTGCCCCCGCTGGAACTCCTAGGCCTATCGTTGATAAATTAAATGCTGAAATTCTAGCGATATTAACGAATCCTGATATGCAAAATCGCCTCAAAGATTTGGGTGCCCAGCCAGCATGGACCAGTCCTGAGGACTATCAAAAGTTGCTTGAATCTGATTATAAGAAATGGGCAGAGGTGGCCAAAAAAGCCAAGATTGAAGGGCAATAAAGAAGCTACAATGACTCTCCAAAGAAATAAATTAGCTTTGGTAACTGGTGCAGCCCAAGGCATTGGGTTTGCTATTAGCGAGCGTCTAGTAGATATTGGCTACTCTGTTGCTATGCTTGATCATCATCCTAGCGTAATAGAGTCTGCGAAATTATTGGCAAGAAAAAACGATGCAGCAAAAGCTTATCTATTAGATCTCAGCGATCTTCAGTCAATTCGCTCTTTAGAAAGCCTGATTGGAGAATCATTTAAGGATTTGAGTGTGCTTGTCAACAATGCAGGTATATCTCCCAAGCATCAGGGGAAGAAAAGGCTATTTGTTGACATTCCTTTGGATGAATGGCAGCGGGTGATTGACATTAATTTGACTGCAAATTTCTTGATCACTCAAATTTGCCTTGTTCCCATGATGAAAAATAAGCAAGGAAGAGTAATTAATATTACTAGTCAGGCAGCTAGAACGCGCACGCCAATACCAGGTGCGCATTATGCGGCCTCAAAGGCTGCAATAGCAGGCTATACAAGAATATTGGCTGGCGAGATTGCTTCATTGGACATTACTGTTAATTGCATTGCGCCTGGACGAATAGAGTCAAAGATGACGCAAGAAGTAGGGGATTCTGTGAATACCGAATTAGCCAAAAGTATCCCTATGGGTAGGCTTGGAAAGCCTCAAGATGTAGCAGGTGTGGTTGAATTTCTAGTTTCAGATAACGCTTCCTATTTAACGGGAGTAACTATAGATGTTAATGGTGGAAATTTCATGGCATAAGGGTTAGTTGCTAACCAAAATGACTGCCAGTAATAGTCCCAGGTTCTTGTCCTGGTGTTTTTACCAACGTTAGGAAGATTCCACTTTAGAGCGTCATTCCGCCATCCACCACAATAGTCTGACCCGTAATCATGGGTGCACCAGCGCATAGAAATAAGACGGCCTGAGCAATGTCCTCAGGGGTACTCCTCCGCTTTAGAACGGACTTATCAATAGCCATCTGTTTGCGTGAATCGCTCCAGCCTTCAGTCCATGGAGTCGCTGTTTGGCCAGGCGCAACTGCGTTAACGCGAACCTCGGGCGCGAGTCCGCGAGCTAGGCTCCGGGTCAGACTGACAACACCGGATTTGCTGGCAGCGTACGCAATGCTGCTTCCTTGGGCGCCGACTCCAGCGATAGAAGCCATATTCACGATGCACCCGCCAGAGGCTTTCAGCGCCGATGCTGCTGCTTTAGAGCATCTAAATGGCCCCAACAGATTTGTGCTTAGCAGGGTGTTCCAAAAATCTTCAGTCATTTTTTCGAGCTCGGACGGTGGAATTGGTTCAGAAGCACCGGGTGTAGCAGCGTTATTAATTAAAAAATCGAGACGGCCAAGAGACTGAATTGCCTTTTCAATCATGGATTGAGCGCTTGCTGGATTAGAAACATCTCCTGGCGCACTCAAGACATCATAGCCCTGAGATTTTAATTTGGCGATCGCCTCAAGCGCAGTTGGATCATTTGGCAGATGATTAACTGCGACTTTTGCTCCGGATTGAGCAAGCATTGTCGTACAGGCTAAGCCTATTCCAGATCCGCCACCAGTGACAATTGCTGTTTTTCCTGTGAGATTGGCGTTGATCATTTGTTGTCCCATTTTTTTATTTTAAAAAGTGCAAGTTTTAGAGCTATCAGTTCAGCATCTCGCTCTTCGAGCAGTGTTTCGACTGGGGTATTGTTATAGTCATAGAAACCCTTGCCAGAGAAGATCCCCTTTCTGCCCTGCTCAATGAGCTTATCAAGAATAATGCTTTTCCCCGTGGCCTCAGGCGGTGAGTAGGCACGCGAAGCTAGCCCATTGCGAACCATTTCTAGCCCAGTGAAATCTGCCTTTTTTAGCTGTCCCAACAGGCACAGACGAAGCGCGAGTCCGTGTTGTATCGAGCTATCAATGTCTTCTGGTGAGAATCCTTCCTCCAGCAGATGAAATGCTTCTAAATTCAGTGCGGACTGTAAACGGTTTGCAATATATCCAGGAATAAATTTAGAAAAAATAATCGGCTGTTTCCCCATTTTTTTATAGAGACTCGCCATTGCATGAATAATTTTTGAGTCTGTCTCTGGGCCGGGCACGATATCAACAAGATCAATGATGTAGGGTGGCGTGTACCAATGCGCGATCAAACATGTTTTCTGACGACGCGGCGCAACAAAAGGAAAGATATTGAGGTATGAAGTGTTACTGGCGATCACCGCATCTAGGCGCGCAAAGCGATCAATCTCTTCATAAACTTGCCTTTTAATGTCTGGTTTTTCAGGCACCACCTCCAGAATGAGATCCGCACTTTCTAAGGCTGAGGGTAGATCTACTGCAAAAGCTATTCTTTTTTGGGCTTGGTCCCGGTCTTGGTCTGTAAGGACGCCACCCTCTTTGAGTGAGTTGAAGATCTTGAAAAGCAAAATTTCGCTTTTCTTCAGCTGTTCGGGATCATTGTCAAACAACTGAACAGACATGCCACCGATAGCGTGTACCGCCGCAAGCGCATGCCCCATGAGTCCTGCCCCTAAAATTGTTACGCTCTGCATCGAAAGCTCCCCCGCGTTTTCCCTAGGCATCAATTTCTTCTTTTTTAATTAATGTGTTACAAATCATGATATGACATTTAACTTAATTCAAACATTTAGTTTGCATTAATGTTCGTAATGGTAGCGTTTCTAGTGCTTCCGCTTTCATCATTCTTTGGTCCCAGGCTCAAGTCCTGATGGGTCCACCAGAAATGAAAATACCAATCTTCGGGTTGGTATTTTTTATGGCACTACTGAATATGATTCGATATAAAGTGTTATCTCAGTACGTTTGCGGCAATCATTTTGGTGATCTGCTCTTCATTGATGCCAATACTTTTGAGTAAATCATAAGTATGCTCCCCAAGCTTTGGGGCAGTGTCAGTCATTAATTGAGTACCATTATCTAATGCAAATCCTAGTCCAGCTGTTTTGATAGTTTTATTACTCTGTTTAAAGGACATAAAAGGGGCTGTAACATTTAATCCCTGGGAAAGTTCATCCAAGAATTCCGAAAGAGTTCGCACCTTGGCTGCAGGCACACCCACTGCATTGAGTTGAATTTCAAGCTCAATAGCAGACTTTTCTTTTAAAACATTCTGAATTTTTTGTTTAACAAGATCAG
>CAJARE010000342.1 GCA_903944255.1 uncultured beta proteobacterium | reverse complement strand
ATCAGAAAGAAAAAGTCATTGCATCAGTGTTAGAGCCTCAAACAGGCTGCCTTATTGAGCATACCGATGCTTATGACACTGATCTTCTAGGAACCTTCACGCAGGAAACGCCTCGATATGGCAGCCAATTAGATGCGGCTCGTAAAAAAGTTGTTTTGGGTATGGAGTTATTAGACTTAGATATTGGCATTGCAAATGAGGGTGCTTTTATAAATGATCCATACGCCGGGATCATGCCTTGGAATAATGAGCTAGTTATCCTCATTGACCATCAACATCAATTAGAAATCACTGGTTTTTCTGGAGCACCCGCACAAAACGATAATGCCTGCCTCAGTCATTGGGAGGAGCTTCAAAAGTTTGCTGACTCTGCACTGTTCCCATCCCATTATTTAGTTCTTAAACCAACGGATGAATACCACCCACAGTCGAGAAAAGGAATTCAGGATCTTACCAATCTGAAGGATGCTTTTGAGTGGGCAAAATCCCTGTCGACAAAAGGTGTCATTTATGTAGAAAACGATTTGCGTGCATTTGCAAACCCAACCAGAATGGAGAATATTCGAAAGGCTACGATCAATCTAGCCAATAAGATGACTTCTTTGTGTCCTCAATGCCACGCACCAGGATTTTGGGTGAACGATATCCAGCGTGGGCTGCCCTGTAATGCCTGTGGATTACCTACTAATGAAGAGATTGCCAAAATTTGGACTTGTTTAAAATGCACTCATAAAGAGACTGAAGGTATGAAGGTCCTCAAGTTTGCAGATCCATCAAAATGTCATCACTGTAATCCGTGATACCAACTAAACCGCCTACATAGGTGACCTAGCTCTAACATAGACACAATCAGTTTTTAAGCGCTATTTCATCTAAAATTAGGGGTATTGCTTTAGCAATTAACTCTTAAAGGAATATGAATGAGTCTCGTTGATAAACTACAGTGGCGCTATGCTACAAAAAAGATGGATGCAACAAAAACTGTTCCACCTGAAAAGCTTGAACAGATCTTAGAAGCGATTCGCTTAAGCGCTAGCTCAAGCGGACTTCAGCCTTATGAAGTTCTAGTAATCAGTAATAAAGCTATACGAGAAAAAATTAGAGCGATTGCCTCTGGCCAATCTCAAATAACCGATTGTTCCTATTTATTAGTTTTTGCTGCTTGGGATACCTACACTGCACAGCGTATCAATGATGCATTTGATATGACTGAAGAAATTCGGAACTTTAAGAGTGAGACTGGCACTGCCTATCGCCAAAACTTACTCAAGAATTACCCCGCAAGAGACCCTGAGGTCAATTTCACACATGCAGCAAAACAGGCCTATATCGGTTTAGGAACCGCTCTCATCGCTGCCGCCTACGAACAAGTCGACTCCACTCCAATGGAAGGATTTGATCCAGCTGCACTTGATGACATTCTGAATCTCAAAGAAAGAGGTCTACGTAGTGTTGTCATCATGCCAATAGGCTATAGGAAGGCTGATGAAGACTGGCTTGTGAATTTGAAAAAAGTCAGAAGGCCTAAAGATCAATTTGTGATCAGGATTGAGTAAGATATTCCTAACTAGAGGGACTCAGCAATGCAGCTCGACTATTGAATCTAAAACCTTCTTAATCGAGCTGCTTGAGTATTAAAATTTCTTTAGCACTTACTCTAACTGGATATTATTTTCTTTAATGACCCTAGCCCATTTAGCGGACTCTTGATTTAAAAATACCCCAAATTGAGCAGGAGAACTGGCAACAATTTCATTGCCCTGCTCTGCCATCCGTGACTGAACAGCAGGATTTTTAAGGGCTTGCGCAAAGGCATTATTAATCTTGTCAACGATCGGTGCAGGTGTTCCTGCCGGAACCAAAACCCCAACCCATGAACTCACATCGAAATTGGTGAGGCCCTGTTCACTTGCTGTAGCAACTTGTGGCAAAGCAGGAGTCCGTTTTTTTCCAAGCACTGCTAAGGCTTTTAAATTTCCGCCCTTAATTTGAGGAACGGTAATCACTGCGCCAAGAATTGTAATATCCGTCTCACCGCCAATGGTTGCAGTCATTGCTGGGCCGCCTCCTTTATATGGCACATGAGTCATGTCTATACCTAGGTTAGTTTTGAGTAGTTCAGCAGCAAGATGCCCAGAACTTCCAGCGCCTCCACTGGAAAAGTTAATCCCATTAGGCTTAGATTTTGATAACTCAGTAAGCTCGCGTAAATTATTGGCTGGTAATTTATTGCCTGCAACTACTACCAAAGGAATTTTGACTAATTCAGTTACTGGCGCCAAGTCTTTAAATGAATCGAACGGTAAGTTTTTATAGACATGGGGGTTAACAGCAAAGGTGTCGTACACCATCAAAATGGTATATCCATCTGGCGCTGACTTGGCTACAAAATTACTACCAATCGTGCCGCCAGCGCCTGGCTTACTTTCGATCACAATCGGTTGACCTAAAATTTCTTGTAGGCTAGGTGCTAGCATACGAGCCATCGTATCAACAGCACCCCCTGTTGCCAAAGGATTAATAATCCGAATTGGCTTATTGGGATAAGAAGCGATTTCTTTATTTTGTGCATTGACTAAACCGATCGCACAAAATTGGATTAAACCAACAACCACTACCTTTTGAAATAGATTATTCATATTAGTCTGCCTTTATATTGCCATCTTTAACAATCTTACTTAAACGCTGCATCTCTTTTTGAAAATAGGCATTGCTTTCAGCTGGTGTAGATAGATTCATCACTTCGCCACCGTCATTAGTTACCTTCTCTTTAAAAGCACTAGAGGCTACTACTTGCTCAAGGGCCTTTGTTAATTTACTAATAATCGGTGCAGGCATGCCTGCCGGCGCCCACACCGCATAGACGATCGACATTTCATATCCCTTTAAGTTACCAGATTCTTCAATCGTAGGCACATCGGGTAACAGTTTTGCTCTAGTTGGCCCTGTAGTACCCAATGCAATCAGCTTACCACTTTTAACATGAGGCAGAGCCACACCAAAGGCAGAAAAACTCATGGGAACTTGGCCACCCAAGGTATCTGTAATTGCTGGACCGCCACCCTTATAAGGGATATGCGTCATTTTGATGCCGGCTTGATTAGTCAACAGTGCACCCGCCAAATGGCTGGCGCTACCATTTCCAAAGCTTGCATAAGAAAGGGTATCAGGCTCTTTTTTAGCCAATGCAATCAGTTCCGCAATATTTTTAGCTGCCAAATTAGGATTGGCAACCAATAGCATTGGTACTTGAGCAACAACAGCCAGAGGAACAATATCTTTCTCAGTTGAGTAAGGTGTTTTGCTATACATCGTGGGATTAATAGCATGCGATGTCACCGACTGAAACATTAAGGTATATCCATCGGGAGCTGCCTTGGCTACCGCATCCGCACCAATCATTCCATTAGCGCCGCCTCGATTCTCCACCACAATTTGTTGACCCAGGATTGGGCCAAGTTGAGTTGCTACTGTTCGTCCAAGCGTATCTGCAAAACCACCTACTGGCCAAGTAATAATGAGCTTAATTGGTCTATTGGGGTAAGCATCTGCTTGCGCTAATGCCATCGACTGAAAAATTCCCAGCGAGGCAAGAACTAAAAACAAGGATGTAAATCTTTTGCTAAAAACAGATTTCATTTTATCTCCTCCGATCCCATTGTTTGGGATTTAATGAATCACTTTTTTATTTTTTAAATCACTTAAATCACTATCGCTTAATCCAAGATATTGCTTCAATACAGAATCAGTATGCTCGCCCAGTATCGGAGGAGCATTATTTTTAGTGTTGACTGTGCCATGCATTGTGAGGGGTGAAGCTAATGATCTAAATATACCCGCTTTAGAATGCTTCATCTCAAGCACCATATTTTTTGTAGCAGTCTGCTCTAAAGCAAGGGCTTGTTTTACGGTATTGACTCTACCAATGGGAATCCCATTAGCCCTACAAAGATCAATTAACTCTTCACTAGAATAGTTCTTGAGTTTTTCTGTTAACAATCCATCAATCAAATTTCTATTTTGTACACGTGCTGAATTGGTTTTCAGACGATCATCGTCTATCCACTCACTTTGGCCCAGTAATTGAGATAATTTCGCAAATTGTTTATCGTTACCAACAGCCAGCGCTACTATGCCATCATGGCAGTGATAGGTAGTGTAAGGAGCAATGGTGGGATGCCCATTACCGTATCGTCCTGAATCTTTTTCGGTAGCCAAATGACTATTGCCAACGTTCGCCAATAAAGCAATAGAAGTATCAAATAAGGAAACCTCAACTGCCTGGCCTTTTCCGGTTCTATAGCGCGCCAATAGGGCAGCTTGTATTGCATTAGCTGCCATCATGCCAGTAGCCAAATCAACAATCGCAACCCCATATTTTGTAGGCTCGCCATCTACTGGCCCCGCAATACTCATTAAGCCAGATTCCGCTTGTAGAATAAAATCGTAACCTGGCAACCCTGATTGTGAGCCGGCACTTCCATACCCCGTGATAGAGCAACGAACTAAAGTAGGGGCATGTTTCTCAAACCAAGCAGCATTAAATCCCCATTTATCTAGGGTTCCACTTTTAAAGTTTTCAATCAAAACATCAAACTGTGGAATTAATTTCGCCAGCAAGTCTTTACCTTCTGGACCAGAAAAATCAATCGCCACACCTTGTTTATTTCGATTACATCCCAAAAAGTAAGCTGACTCACCCTCCAAGAACGGAGGACCCCAGGCACGAGTATCATCTCCGCCAGCAGGTGATTCGACCTTAATCACTTCAGCGCCCAAATCACCTAGCAGTTGCCCACACCAAGGGCCTGCTAAGACACGACTAAGATCAAGCACCTTCAGTCCTGCCAGAGCGCCCCCTTGAATTACAGACTCAGCTTGATGATCTGAACTCATAAGACCGATCACTAATCTCGCATATCAGGAGGTGCGTTTAGATTCTTATGAAATCCATCTAAGTAATCGTCCAGAGCTTCTTTGTTCTTTAATCTAAATTTCTGGAAATCTGGTTTACGTCCCTCAAGGAAGGCATTCATACCCTCCAAACTCTCCTCAGAGCCCCAAACGTAGGCTAATAGTTCCATGCCATGCTGCCATGATGCATATAGCTGATCAGATTCAAAGTTCAAACTCTTCTTAGTCATGCGAATAGTTTGTGAGCTATTACTCTTGATGTTTTCGCACCAAGCTAAAGTCTCTTTTAATAAGTCTGCCTCTGGTACACACTTATTAATGAGGCCAATTCTTTCGGCCTCTTTTGCATCAAACCGTTTTGCTAAGAAAATCATCTCACGTGCAATCCGCTCACCAACAATGCGTGGCAAATATTGAGTCGCGCCCACTGTTGGACAAGCCCCTACTTTTGCACCCGTTTGGCCAAAAACAGATTTTTCTGAACCAATTACCAAATCACACCACAAAGCGAGCTCATGACCTCCGCCAACACACCAACCATTGACCATTGCAATCGCTGGAATCGGAATACCACGAATCGCCATGGCCAAACCTAGCATCCGATCATTCCACATGGAAGCATTTGTAAAAGTGAGGCGTTTCATTGCATAGAAGTCGCCGCCAGCAGAGAAAGCCTTATCTCCAGCACCAGTAAAGACTACACAAGCAATTGAGGGATCTTCTCTCGTCAGCTTTACTGCATCAATCATTTCATCCAGTGTTTGCTCTCTAAAAGCGTTCAATACTCGTGGACGATTAATCGTAATCCAAGCAACTTGATCCTTGACTTCAAAAAGAATGTCCTTGTACGGTTTTTCTGGTTTGATGCTCATCTTATCTCCGTGAAATTTGTGATTGGTTTTCTTAGATAAATATAAAGATATTTATTCAATGAGTAAATAATACCCAAAAAAATCAGCTCATAGACAAATTAAATATACGGACAAGTTGGATCTTAAAATCCCTCTAAGGAAGCTAACTGGCGTTACTTAAGCCAACTGTCATACCACCGCATACATACAGTGTTTGTCCTGTTACAAAGCTGGCTCGTTCATCCATCAAATACGCTGCCGCATGAGCGATATCCTCAGGCTGTCCCATTCTCTTAACAGGGATACTTTCAATAATCTTGATAGTCTTGGGAGCGCCCGGTGGATTGCCAGATGTAAATAATTCCGTTGCAATAGGCCCTGGTCCAATTGCATTCACGGTGATGCCAAATTGCGCCAGTTCAAGAGCCCAAGTTCTTGTCATGCCCTGCAGACCTGCTTTAGTAGCGGAATATGCAGTACGCTCTTCCTTCCCTAAAGCTGCTCGGCTGGCAATATTAACGATTCTTCCAAAATTGGCTTTACGCATGTAAGGCAATAAACATTGGGCTAGTACCATGGGTGCCTTGAGATTTAATGCGCATACCGCATCAAAATCTTGATCAGTCACATCCTCCAGAGTGCCTGGCTTGATGATCCCTGCATTATTTACCAGCCTTACTATCTCGGTACGGCTTGCAATTTCTTGAATTAACTTTTTAACAGCAGCGCTGTCCGTAATATCAATACAGTGAAATGCTTCCCCCTCTAGGAGATCTGGAGGAGCTAAGCGATCGAAATTAATTACTTGATATCCATCTGCAGTTAAGCGTGTTGCGATCGCCCGACCTATGCCACGGCTAGCCCCTGTAATCAGTACATTCTTTTTATTCACGCAAGCTTCTCTTTCACAAAAGTTTTAAACGAATCTCCGGCAGCTTAATATGGGGCTGCAATCGAGGTACTGAATAGCACTGAAAGATAACTGGAGAATTTCAGCATTTTTTAATACCTCTTGAACTGGTAATGAGTTGTGAAATTTGGTACATCATTTGAATCTATTAACTAAGAGCTGCACATCGGTGGTTTTCTTTGAGCAAATTGGGTCTTCTGCTCAAAGGCATAAGCTAACTGCAGTATTCCAAAATCATCTCGGTGACGTCCAACAATCTGAATACCTACGGGTAAGTTATTGCTGGTAAAGCCTGCTGGTACTGAGATTGCAGGGTTACCCAGCGCACTAATGTGATAAGCCGATTTTTGCCAATCAATATAGGTGTTCATTTTGACTCCGTTAATCTCCTGCGGAAACTCCAGATCTATTGAAAATGGAGCCACCTGAGATACGGGCAATACTAAAAACTCATACTTCTTAAAGAATTCGCGCATACGGTGATAGAGCTCAGTTCGCTTGGCTTCAGCCCTAGCCAATTGAGGTCCTGTAATAGGAAGACCTTGCTCGGCATTCCAGATCACCGTATCTTTAAATTGAGTGCGATGCTCGTTTAATAGTGGCGTTATGCGTAACTCAGTTCGCCAAGCACGCCACAGCATGAAGATTTCATCAGCCTCAGAAATATTCGGCTCATCATTAATTACCTCGCAACCTAAATCTTGAAACACAGCCCTGGTCGATTCAACTACTCTGGCCACTTCTGGTTCTACAGGCAAACCACCTAAATTTGCACTAAAGGCAATCTTGCAGCCTTTAAATGATCTTGTGAGAGGATTTAAAAATATCTCGCCAGGCGCTTCCAAAGAAATTGGTGAGCGATCATCTGGCCCTGACATTGCTGCCATCGCTAAGGCTACATCCTGAACAGTGCGCGCCATGGGACCAGGGACACTCATGGTGTACCAACCCAATGACTCTGGCCATGATGGCACCCTTCCCACTGAAGGTCGTATACCAACTAGATTACAAAAACTAGCGGGGTTACGTAAAGATCCACCCAAATCTGTTCCATCAGCAATAGAGATCATGCCGCTAGCTAAAGCAACCGCACCGCCACCAGAAGAGCCTCCACAGGTCTTGGTGAGATCATAAGGATTAGGCGTCGAGCCAAACACTGCATTAAAGGTCTGACTACCAGCACCAAATTCTGGGGTATTGGTCTTACCTAAACTAATCCCTCCCGCCTTTTTGAGACGCTCAACCGGCAAGGAATCGACATCCGGAACAAAATCTTCAAATGCCAGAGATCCAAAAGTGGTTCGAACGCCTTTCGTTAAAAACAAGTCTTTGTGCGCAACGGGTAGCCCATGCAATATTCCTACTTTGGTATTTTTCTCGAGCTGTTGATCTGCAGCATATGCCTCAGCCATGGCAGAGTCTGCAGTTAAAGTCACAATCGCATTTAAGACTGGGTT
>CAJARE010000341.1 GCA_903944255.1 uncultured beta proteobacterium | reverse complement strand
AGGCGATAGCATTGAATCAGCTAAAAGAGCTTTACATCATGTTTTAAGCAACCTGCGTGAGGATGACCGTTTTAGCTACTCCTTATTTGGTAGCAAGGTCAAACATGAATTCTCTAGCCTTAAGCCAGTCAATCAATTCAATATTGGCACCGCCTCATTATTGGTAAGTAACTCCGAAGCAAATATGGGCGGAACAGAAATTGAAGATGCCCTACTATCTACCTTCAAATTAAAAGGTACTGAGAAAAAGGCAGACGTCTTACTTATTACCGATGGTGAAGTTTGGGATACCTCAAACATCATTGCCGCAGCCAAGAATTCAGGTCATCGCATATTTGCAGTTGGTGTGGGCACCTCTCCCGCTGAAACATTGCTACGCGAATTAGCTGAGATGACTGGGGGCGCCTGTGAGTTAGTCTCCCCTAAGGAAGATATTGAAAAAGCGATTGTGCGGATGTTTAATCGCATCCATCTACCAAGAGCTAAAGAGATTGAGATCAACTGGGGAACAAATGAGACCCCAGAATGGACTGTGGGAACTAACACTGCCATTTTCAGCGGCAATACTCATTACGTATTTGCCGGATTTAAAAGTATTCCAAATAAACCTGCACACTTAAGCTATCAGCTTGGAGAAAGTTCCGAGCGAATTGGAGTTGGCGCGAACTCTATTACTCACGTTCAAGAAGGTAATCTGGCCCGCTTAGGTGCATCGCAAAGATTAAGTACATTAACCGAAGAGAAACAACTTTCTTTGGCCCTGGAATATCAACTTATAACCGAGCAAACAAATTGCATCCTAGTGCATGTAAGAGACACTGAAGATAAGTCAACCGATATGCCTGAACTTCAAAAGATTGCGCAAATGCAAGCTGCTGGCTGGGGTGGCGCAAGTAGCGTTCAGATGGAGGTACTCTACCGCCGCTCCGCTCCCATGCAGGACAACATGCAATTCTCGATAAGCTCATTCAATGCTCCTGCGCCTGCTGGAGATGCAGTTGATTACAGCCAATATGACATTCCAAGAGTATTTAGATCAAGCAGCATAAGCACTCCAGCCCCTTCTTTAGGCACCCCTGACGACTCCAAGACAGCTATAGACAGAGGCGCAGATTATTACGAAATACCCGCCTTTTTAAGAAGGCAGGCTGATGATGATCAGATCGCTCCAGCTAAAGCTTTCTCTCTATTGCCACAGGATATCGCATCTATTGCAAATCATGATCTGCAAAATAGAAATCAGATCTCTTCTTTTGTGAAGTCGGTAGAAAGTAACCTATTGAGCGATGAACTGAAATATGCCCTCGATAAGCTACAGGAGTCTATGAGTAGCGAACAGGCCTGGACTATTGTCATGTCTTGGATCTTATTCAAACTATCTGATGCCATTACCTGGAATGAGAAAACCAAAGAGACCATTGAACTATTGGTAAACGAATTGGATCCAAAATTATTTAACACCGGCTTAGATATAGTTAACCAAGTTTTTGACTTGCTTAGGCCTAAATTCTGGGGATGATGATTTTGCTGTGCCCTGTTGTAGATTGTTGCTTTAGTTGTTTTAGTGATCACCGGGATTAGGTATGAGTGCCCCAAGATCAAAGGACTTCATTGATTAGCCCTTCTCATGAGAAAACCATACCAGCTTGTGCATTCTGCCTATACCCATTTCCATGGGGACCTCCTTCAGGGT
>CAJARE010000340.1 GCA_903944255.1 uncultured beta proteobacterium | reverse complement strand
ATACCAGGCCATCTTTGGCCAATTGCTGCACATAGGCCCGCACATCATCAGACCAAGGTTTATTCCATCGCTGCAATTTTGACACATCCCCAGTTGCCGCAATGGCTTGCCTGAGCTTATCAGTGGCCATACGAGAATTCATGGGCCTAGGGGCTGGTAAGGGGTATTCCACAGCCTTAATGGGCTTGATGGAGCCTGGGGAAGACTTTAAAGAAACACCCGCCTCAATTGCCGACTCCACAACTAAACACGCTAAGCCATGCCAATTACTCTCCCCTGGGGGCACTGCATGGTATGTCCCTGAGTCAAATTTTCTGAGTTGACCCTTGGAATCAAGCGCTAAATCTACGCTCAAGCTTGCCAACCAGTCAGCTGAAGTGGGAGCACCTAGTTGATCTTCAATCACCTTGAGCTCTTCACGCTCTTTGGCTAAACGCAAAATCGTTCTAATAAAGTTACCACCTGCTCCATACACCCAGCTTGTGCGGAAAATAGCGTACTGACCTTGAGTCGAATTTAAAAAAGCTTTTTCAATAGCAACTTCTCCAGCAGCCTTACTCTTGCCATATTCCCCTAATGGATTGCGTACATCATTCTCAAGGTAATACCCTGCCTTACTGCCATCAAAAACATAATCAGTGGAGTAATGCAATAAAGTAACTCCATGAGCAGCGGCATATTGCGCCATGACCTCAGGAGCTCTGGCATTAATCGCATTGGCTAATTCAACTTCTGTTTGGGCCTGATCGACTGCGGTATAGGCTGCTGCATTAATGATGAGATCTGGTTTTGAATGGATCAAGCATTGCTTTACCGCATCTGCCTGAGACAAATCGCAATCACTTCGACCCACATACTGAATATGCGCATCACTAGCTTGGGTTGAGCTTTCGAAAAGAGATCGAAACGCTTTACCTAATTGACCGTCTTTACCAAAGATGAGGATATTCATGCGAGGGATTTACGGTCTAAAGACTTCACTTGTACTGCTTTTGCAACCAATCGCGATAAGAGCCACTGACAACGCCCTCAATCCAGACTGGATTTTGTAAATACCACTGAATCGTCTTCCGAATCCCGGTATCAAAGGTTTCAGCAGGTCTCCAGCCTAGATCTCGCTCTACCTTACTTGCATCAATAGCATAGCGTCGATCATGTCCTGGGCGATCTTTAACAAATGTAATTTGCTCTGCATAAGACTTGCCATCTGCTCTTGGCTGGAGTTCATCCAAAATTTGGCAGATGGTTTTGACCACATCGAGATTGGCTTTTTCATTCCAACCGCCGATGTTATAGGTCTCACCGAGCTTACCTTTGGCTAACACTTCCCGAATCGCTGAGCAATGGTCACCAACGTAGAGCCAATCGCGTATCTGCTGACCATCACCATAAATTGGCAGCGGCTTACTATTGAGTGCGTTGAGTATCACCAAGGGAATGAGCTTCTCTGGGAAGTGATACGGTCCATAGTTATTAGAGCAATTCGTGGTGACTACTGGAAAACCGTAAGTATGAAACCAGGCCCTTACTAAATGGTCTGACGCAGCCTTAGAAGCTGAATATGGACTGTTTGGTTCATAGGGATTGGTTTCAGTAAAGGCGGGATCAGTTAAGGATAAAGAACCATACACTTCATCAGTAGACACGTGATGAAAGCGAAAGTGTTCTTTTGCGGCGCCTTCAAGCTTATTCCAATGCTCGCGCGCGCACTCCAATAAGTTAAATGTTCCAACAATATTGGTTTGTACAAATTCCGCAGGCCCATGAATGGAGCGATCCACATGGCTCTCTGCTGCAAAATTAACAATAGCGCGTGGTTGATATTCCTTTAACAGCTTAGCGACCAACTCTTGATCGCCAATATCACCCTGCACAAAGAGATGGCGAGCATCATTCTTCAAAGAATCTAAAGTGGCTAGGTTACCGGCATAAGTCAACTTATCAAGGTTCACAATGCCTTCTGCCTTTGGATTAGCGAGCCAATCCAAAACAAAATTACCTCCAATAAAACCTGCGCCGCCAGTAACTAAAATCATGATTGAAGTGGTCCTAAAATGGCATCTGCAAATGCTTCTGAACTATACGGCTTAAATGCGGGAGAGGCCAGAAATTGTCTGCCTGCCTCTTGATAAGCCATGAAGTCCTGCTCAGCCATTTTACTAAGGTATTGATAAAGTTCCTGATAAGGATTGGCACTAGTTAAAAACTGACGAAAATCGATAAAACAAGCTTGAGGAACAATATCCTGAATCCGTGGTTCACCCCAGTAAATCGGTATGCACCCGGCAAATAAAGAATCAAATATCTTCTCAGTAATATATCCCGGAATATCTTTAGCATTCTCAAAGCAAATGCAAAAGCGTGCTTTAGCTAATACCTCAAACTTATTTTGTGCAGGCCCTTTGTAGCTTGGAAAGACCGCATTGCCTAACAAAAAAGGTAACACCTTTTCCAAACGATAGCGCCACTTGCCTGACTTACCAAGACGCTTTTGGGGAACAAGCCAGCCATTGCCATATAAAGAAAAATCTTTTGCGGCATTGGTCTCAAACCAACGAATCGCTTTGACCCGCTCAGAGTAAAGCTCACGTTCATCTGGCAAATTGGCATGCCGATTACTACCAATTAATACGCAAAAGAGATCGCGGTTTGCAAAACCAGGATTGACTATTTCATTTACCTTAAATTGTGCAGGCAGCACGTTAGGGTAGGCAATTGGAAACTTAAGGGTAGAAGCTGTTTTTTGAGTCAGTGGATTCTGCGGATCCGCATTGAGCAATGATTGATCCCAAGTGAAGATGCCATCAAAATGATTGAGGTAATTTGCATCGCCATACTCAGGTACGGTGAGTTCAGTTTCAAAACGAACTAGATAGCTCTTGCAATTGTCGATTGAAATAATCGGCAACGCCTCTAAGTACAGCGTGAAATTGGGTTGAATGCCATCTTTTTGGAGAACATCCAAAGTATGAAGTTCGATACCTCGCTCAGCAGCTTTTGAGCGCAGCACCCTAAATGGCGCCAAGCAATCATCGCGATTTCGAAGACTTTGAGGATTAAATAGATCATCTTGACCCTCCTCCCATCCGACAATCCCTCCAACTAACATAGCAGGCCGCTTATTTAAGGTTAAGTTCTCATCAAGCACCAGCATATCGATACCGATGTGATTGTTTGTTAATGGTCTAATTATAGGGTTATGGCCATTTATTCCTACCTTCAGGGCGGCTTAGGCAATCAAATGTTTCAATATGCGATTGCTAGAGCGCTCTCAGAACATTATCAAAGCAGTTTTTTGCTTGATCGCTCTTGGTTTGATTTACCACAAATAGAAACAACACCTCGCCCCTATCAGCTTGAGTTTCTCAAGATTCAGGAAGTTGGCCAAAATACAGTGGGTTTTCCCAAAAGACCTAAGAGGCTAAAAAGGCTATTACAACAATTTCTATCCTTTGGGCCGATTGTTTACTACCAACGAAATGCTTTTGAATACGATGCTGAACTATTGAACTTAGATGGGTTAGGACAACGAGATCTCTTTCTCTTTGGGTACTGGCAAGCATTCCCATATCTAGAGCCAATCAAAATGATATTGCAGCAAGAATTTAAAACTCAACAGCCAATATCAGCTCACTATCAATCCTATCTCAAGCACATTGACGCCTCTGAATCCGTCATGCTCCATATACGGAGAGGGGATTATGTGAACTCACCCTCAGCAGCAAAGTTTCATGGCGCACTTACCTTGAGCTACTATCAACAGGCTATTGAAGAATTACTTCTCAATAAGCCCAATGCCCATTTCTTTATTTTTTCAGATGACTTACCTTGGGCTAAAGAAGCTTTACCAAAGGATCTGCAAATTACTTTTGTAGAAAACGCTTTGCAAGCAGATGCTGCCGCGCAAGAACTGCAGCTCATGTATGCATGCAAGCATCACATCATTGCGAATAGTTCATTAAGTTGGTGGGGCGCCTGGCTTAAACAAGATTGCGGCGGCTTCGTATTTGCACCGAATCGCTGGATCAGTGACAGTAGCTTAGATTTATCTACTCTACTACCAGCACACTGGCAAAAAATTCCTGCTTAAGTTGGCTTAGTAATGCGTCCTAGCATGCTGCCATATAGAGCAATACAGAATCGCTCTAGACGCGTTAATGGTGTCCATAAACCATTACCCCGAAATTGAAAGCGGGCATACAACTCCATATTTGCACCAATCGATATATGAGAGATACGCTGATTAATGAGCTGCATGAAAGCAATACCGTACTTTAAGCGCTCATAAAATGGTAGCGGCCTTGGCAGGCAAGATTCTGATATGCCCAGCTTTTTTAAGTAGTTCGCCTGAGCATTAGAAAACACATTGCGCGCAGCCTGAAGATGGTTCACGCTAGTCTGCGTAGAATGCAAGCGATACGTAATGAGTTTCTTTTTAATATTGGCAAAACGATAGCCAGCTAAAGCAATCTCAGTCCATAAACAATAGTCTTCTGCGTGCATGTAAGAAGCTTTGTAGGGAAACTGCTTAAATATTTCTAGCTTGCCCATCATGGCTGGATTACAGACTGGACTGCACACACTTAATAAAGCTTGAATATCAGAATTTGAGTGGCGCTGCTTGGAACTTTTTCTCTCACCCGTCACTTGGTTTAAGGTGTAATGGTCGGCACCACATAAATCCGCTTGATGATTTTCTAAAAACTCCACTTGGAGTGCCAGCCTCTCTGGGAAAGCACGATCATCGGCATCCAGTAAAGCAAGATATTTCCCTTTTGCTATACCCGCAATGAGATTGCGAGTGGTAATCAAACCGCGGTTCTGGTCTGAATACACTTTGATAATCCGTTGATCGGTAAATTGATCAATAATTTCGCGAGTACGGTCACTCGATCCATCATCAACAATAATTAATTCAAAATTGGTATAAGTTTGCGCCAAAACGCTTTCAATTGCTTCAGCGATATAGCGCTCAGAATTAAATACCGGCATTGATATGCTGACCAATGGCATATCTTTCATTTCCTGATTTTCGGATTGCTGCAGATTGGAAGTCTTAGAAAGGTCGTTCATACGTATTTAAAAGTAGCTTTGCAATAAACGAAAGAAGCGCTTAATTCTTTTTAAGATCCGAGAAAGCAAAGGCTTACTTGGGACTCCATAATCTAACTCGGACTCCCAGGCAGATTGATAAATTACGCCCATAAAGTTTTGTTTTAATTTCTCCTGGGTCTCGCCCAAACGACGGGACAAGTAATAGTGCCAGTCATAGTGATAAATCCTAAACAGAGGCTCAATCATGCGCACCGGGATCGCTTGATATTTCAGTAAGGTCTCACCATAAATCAAGGTCTCGGGATGCTCCGGAGTAATCAGATCCCAAAGTGTCATTCCCTTAGGTTGCAAATACTGCTGGTCTAAGGACTCCCAGACTTTGGAGGACCATATAAAAGGGGCTGGGGCGCAATAATAATTGGGGCCCACTCGACCAAACAAGGCCTTCACTGTTTCTGACTCTTTGCGAAGTTCTCTTTCAACCCGAAGATGGCCACGATTGGTCGCCATCTGAAAGAGTTCTTTATTTTGATGGAGTACGGTATATGGGGATCCATCATCCGCTAGAAAATCTGTTTTTCCAAAATCACGAATAAAGATGCTATCTGAATCAATACATAAATAATTGCTTGCCAAACCTAAGCGCCAAAATTCAGACTTAATCACTTGTTGTGCAATGCCACCAGGTCTGGTTTTTTGAATATCTTTTGGCGCACGGGGATTAGCTTGAACAATTGCTTCATCAGCAACCCACTGATAACCCTGGTTCTCACCTAAGAGTGAAAATAATGTGTCACGATCTTCCTGCGGAGTAGAAATATAAAAAGGGATGGATTCGATATTGTGTTTACGTAAAGATTCAAGTAAACGCTTAACACGCAATAAATCTCTTCGATATGATTTGCAATAAAGAACGAAATCTACCATTTACGATTCGTAACCCATTGGGTTTTGAGATTGCCAGCGCCAACTATCAGCACACATCTGACCTAAATTGCGGCGTGCTTTCCAGCCTAGTAATTTTTCTGCAAGCGATGGATCAGCGTAGCAAGTAGCAATATCACCTGCACGTCTTTCGACTACCTGGAAGGGAATCGGGCGCCCCACTATATCGCCATAGGCTTTAAGTACATCCATCACGCTATAGCCTTGGCCAGTTCCCAAATTGACTGTCAAGGAATTACGGCCAGCCAATAAATACTCTACCGCTTTGACATGGGCCTGCGCCAAATCTACCACGTGGATATAGTCTCTGACACCCGTTCCATCGTGAGTCGACCAATCGTTGCCATAAACCTTGAGCTCCGGCATTCTGCCAGCAGCTACTCGTGCCACTAATGGAGTGAGGTTGTTTGGTATGCCGCGAGGATCTTCACCAATCATTCCAGACTCATGAGCGCCTACTGGATTGAAGTACCGCAAATAGGCCACGCGCCAACTTGGATCAGAAACTTCTAAGTCGCGCAAGACTTGCTCACTCATTAACTTTGTTTGACCATAAGGATTTGTGGGTCGAACTGGTGACTGCTCATTAATAGGCACTTCACTTGGATCGCCATAAACTGTTGCCGAAGAACTAAATACGAAGTTCTTGCAGTCATGTGCTTTCATCACCTCGAGTAATGTAAAAAGACCGCCAAGATTATTTTGGTAATAACGCAGTGGCTGAGCAACCGACTCACCAACTGCTTTTAAAGCAGCGAAATGAATGACGCCTTTAATGGGGTACTTTTTGAAGACCGTATCTAGAAAAGCCTTGTTGCATACATCGCCTTCAATAAATTCCAGCTTTTGCCCTGCAAGGGCCTCAATTCGAGATAAGGCCAAAGGGCTAGAATTAATAAAGTTATCCAGGCCGATAACGCGATTACCCGCTTGCAGCAATTCAAGCCATGTGTGTGAGCCGATATAGCCAGTGGCACCCGTTAAAAGAATCATTGCAATTTATCCGCCAATGTAAGCACTTGATTTATTCGGAAATACTAGAAACCAGATCCTTTATCAAGCCCCGAACAGATCGATAAAGGGGTGGGTGGCTGATTTTCCCAATTTAGCCGTTATTATTTGATTATATGAAACCTATTGGCTCAAACCGCTCTTTCTCGATTTTGAGCGCCTTGATCATCTTCATCAGCAGCGCTTTGCTTGCTGTTTGGTCCCTAAAAAATACGATTGCCCTGCGTAATGCACTTTTGGCTGTTGGTACCTTATTAGCCCTCTTTTTGCTATGGCAATATTCAAAGCAAAAAAGAGTTGAAGGCGTTTCCACACCCCGATCTGCCACTTGGGGTCAATACATACCCCTAGCGCTCTCTTTTGCAATGCTCCTTTGGGTAGTGATTCATTACTTCTTTTTTAGCAGCGAATCTGGGCAGCAATTTCAAGAGCTCAGCAGCACTTGGGTCAGAGTCTTAGAGTCGATCTTGATTGGAGCCGCAACTGGACTGGTACTACGCGATCATCCCCGACGTGCCCAATTCTTGTGGCTCGGAATTTATGGCTCCTTTGTTTACCTTCTCGTCCATTACCTAGGGATATATTTTCAAACTGGCCAGGCTTTTATGCCGAACT
>CAJARE010000339.1 GCA_903944255.1 uncultured beta proteobacterium | reverse complement strand
GCTCTACTAAACCAACAAAGGAGGCAAAAACAAAGAAGTTATCCACAGATAAAAGCATTTAGAATAAACTTTAAGGTGGG
Source organism: uncultured beta proteobacterium (assembly GCA_903944255.1). Taxonomy (GTDB): domain Bacteria; phylum Pseudomonadota; class Gammaproteobacteria; order Burkholderiales; family Burkholderiaceae; genus Polynucleobacter. Next base: position 5,288 of record CAJARE010000339.1, on the reverse strand, counting down.
TCAAAATTAGATGCAAATGGTGGATCAGTTTTGGATGCAAATTAACAAATGGCCCGGTCAAACTGATATTGCTCATCGCAAAGTCTGCCTAAGTTGTAAAACAACTCTGCTGACTGATGGTTTATTTTGGAGGCTAATAAAAAATTCTCTAAGGCCTCTTTTTTGTTGCCTGAAAGTGCTAAAGCGGCACCAAGATCATGTAGCGCCTCAAAATAATGGGGGTTTTGCTTGAGCGCCTTTTTCAAGGCATCTATTGCCAGTAATAACTCACCTAGATTTAAATAATGGGAGCCTAGCTCATAAAAAATGATGGGGGATGTCACTCCAAGCCCAATACAGCTTTCTAGGAGCTTGATGGCTTCAGTGGCATTTAATGCGTTATTGGAAATGAATGCAATTAATTCAAGGACTTGTGGATGATTTGGATAAATCTGTAGCAACTCTAACAATATTTCTATTGCGGTATTGACTTGATTGGACAGTATTAGCGCCTGCGCTTTAACAATCATTTCCCTGTTTAGAGCTTCATTCATGAGCCTATTCTAGAGGAGGGCGCTAAATGAGATGTTCTTACATATTTTTAGGCCCCACCTGACTCTAAGGCAAAACCCTAATTAGCGCACTATTTTAGGGATGCAATAATATATAGTCTGATAAAAATAGACTTATAAATACGAACCCCCCTAAAAAAAGTTACTGAAAGAAGAGATCGCCAATGAAAATTCAAAAATTGACTACCGTCTTTGCTACTACGGCCTTAGTTTCGGGGCTGCTCCTATCAAATACAGTTTATGCAGCAAGTGCAACGATGGACAAAATTAAGTCCTCTGGTGCTGTTACTATGGGTGTGCGTGAATCCTCGATTCCTATGTCTTACACAACCGGCGATAGCCGATTTGACGGATACCATGTGGAAGTTTGCCGCATGATCTTGGGCGACATAAAAGACAAGCTAGGTTTAAGCACCCTACGTATTAATTACCAACCCGTCACTTCACAAAATCGTGTGCCCTTGGTACAAAACGGTACTGTGGACATTGAGTGCGGCACTACCACCAACAATACTGCCCGCGCTAAAGATGTGAGTTTTGCCAATACTCTCTATGTGGAAGAGGTGCGCATTGCAGTGAAAGCCAATTCTGGCATTAACTCAATTGCTCAGTTAAATGGTAAGAAGGTAGCCACTACCACGGGAACAACCTCTGTCCAGCTCTTGCGTAAGAATGAAAAAGCAACTGGCGTCAATTTTGACGAGGTATTTGGCAAGGATCATGCAGATAGCTTCTTATTGCTTGAGTCTGGTCGTGCCGATGCATTTGTAATGGATGGCTCAATCTTGGCTGGTAACATTGCCAATTCTAAGAACCCAAAAGATTTCAAAATTGTTGGTGAAGTGCTTGCTACTGAGCCGATTGCCATCATGGTTCGCAAGGATGATCCTGAGTTTAAGGTTGCTGTGAACGCTGCCATTGCAAAGATTGTTGCGAATGGCAAAATGCCTGGACTGTGGAACAAGTGGTTCTTATCACCAATACCACCAAAAAATATCGTAGTTGGCCTCGAATTATCTCCAGCAACTAAAAACGCTTGGGCCAATTTGAATGACAAACCTGCGGAAGACTACAACAAGAAGTAATTCAATGAGAATAAGCTTCTAATATGGCATTAGATTTAGGTGTTTTCTGTAAAAGCACCTTAGACGGAGAGGTGGTGGATCACTGCTTCTCCGCTTTATTTGGCCTAGGCCAAAATGCGGATCCGAGTTACCTTGATTGGCTGATGAAGGCCTGGGGCTGGACGCTTGCTGTGGCCGGTTTAGGTCTAGCTATTGCCCTCGTCCTTGGTGCGGTGATGGGAACATTGCGCACTCTTCCCGATACCGGTAGATCAAGTAGGTTACTAGTGCGCCTATCTACTGCCTGGGTGGAACTATTTAGAAATATTCCGATCTTGGTTCAGGTGTTTCTCTGGTACCACGTCATTCCCTCTTTTGTGCTGCCTTTAAAGGCGCTCCCATCTTATTGGTTGGTGAGCATTGCGCTTGGGTTTTTTACCTCTGCCCGAATTGCAGAGCAGGTGAGAGCAGGGATTCAGTCTTTACCTAGCGGCCAAAGAGCGGCTGCCACTGCCTTAGGCCTCACTACTGCACAGAGCTATCGCTATATTATTTTGCCCATGGCTTTGCGGATCGTCATTCCCCCATTGACTTCTGAGAGCATGAATTTGATTAAGAACTCTTCCGTTGCTTTTGCGGTTTCTGTACCTGAACTCACGCTGTTTGCGATGCAAGCTCAAGAGGAAACTTCGCATGGAGTTGAGATCTATTTAGCCGTTACGGCTTTATATGCTCTTTCTGCCTTTTCGGTGAATCGGGTGATGGCTTTGATCGAAAAAAGAAGTCGAGTCCCAGGATTTATTACCGCATCGAATGATGCAGCATTGGCTCATTAGATGATGCAAATTATGGTGAAATTATGTTGAGCTTAGACCTCAGTTTTTATAACTGGGAACTATTCACGAACTACATTCTGAAGGGTTTGCTATTTAGCATTCAGCTAACGGTATTAGCTACTATCGGCGGCATCGTATTTGGTACTTTCTTGGCGCTGATGCGTTTATCTGGCCGCCCTAGCTTAGTTTATCCAGCGACGTTTTATGTCAATACCATGCGCTCTATTCCATTAGTGATGGTGATTTTGTGGTTCTTTCTTCTCATTCCCATGCTCATTGGCAGGCCCATTGGTGCGGACCTATCTGCAACAATTACATTTATTGCTTTTGAGGCAGCCTTCTTTTCGGAGATTGTCCGAGCGGGTATTCAATCAGTGCCAAAGGGGCAGACCTATGCAGGAGAGGCACTTGGCATGACTTATGGCCAGAATATGTATTTGGTCGTCTTGCCCCAAGCATTTAGAAATATGATTCCAGTTTTTATGACACAAACCATTATTTTGTTTCAAGATACTTCTTTGGTTTATGCAATCGGGGCATATGACCTCCTGAAAGGCTTTGAAATTGCCGGCAAGAATTATGGTCGCCCGATTGAGACATATATCTTGGCGGCGGCCACCTATTTTGTGATTTGCTTTACCTTATCAAAAGTAGTTCGCCGAATACAGGCCAAAGTTGCCATTGTTCGTTAATTTATCTTCGCCATCACTTACATAAACTGTCATGATTGAACTACAAAACGTTTCTAAATGGTTCGGCTCATTCCAAGTTCTGACCGACTGCACGACATCTATTCAAAAGGGTGAGGTAGTGGTCATTTGCGGCCCCTCTGGATCTGGAAAATCCACTTTGATTAAAACAATTAATGCTCTAGAGCCTTTCCAATCCGGCGAGATTGTTGTGGATGGCATTCATTTACATGATCCCAAGACTAATTTGCCAAAATTACGTGCAAGGGTGGGAATGGTATTTCAACATTTTGAATTATTCCCTCACTTAAGCATTACAGAAAATCTCACGCTTGCTCAAATTAAAGTCTTGGGACGATCTGTTGATGAGGCAAAAGCGCATGGCATGAAATATTTAGAACGCGTTGGTTTAATGGCCCAAAAAGATAAATTTCCTGGACAGCTTTCTGGCGGTCAACAGCAACGTGTCGCTATCGCACGCGCCTTATGTATGGATCCAATTGTGATGTTATTTGATGAGCCTACCTCTGCACTTGACCCTGAAATGGTAGGTGAAGTATTGGATGTGATGGTAAAGCTGGCCAACGAGGGAATGACTATGTGCTGTGTTACCCATGAGATGGGCTTTGCGCGTAAGGTGAGCAATCGAGTGATCTTTATGGATCAGGGAAAAATTATTGAAGACTGCAGCAAAGAAGAGTTCTTCGGAAATCCAGATGCCCGCTCACCAAGAGCAAAAGATTTTCTCTCGAAAATTCTTGCTCACTAATTAATTAACCCTCTTAGGCTTGGGGCGCTTCCCAATCTGCACTGGGAGAACGAGTTCTTTCCCTTTGCGTAATATTTTTATATTTACATCATTTCCTGGCCCTAACTGCGCTACTTGATTAAGTAGCGCCCGTACATCTGTAATGGGTTGATTATTTACTGCCATCAGAACATCTCCAGGTTTCAGTCCCGCGCGATCCGCAGGACCTCCTTCAAGCACTCCTGAAAGCAATACTCCATTGGTATTGGGCGGGAGCCCTAGAGACACCAGTAGTTCTTTAGATAGATTCTGTGGCTCAACACCAATCCATCCGCGGGTGACATTGCCATTGGTGATAATGGATTCCATGACCTGTTTGGCAAGATTGATGGGAATTGCAAATCCAATTCCCATGGAGCCTCCGTTGTTCGAATAAATTGCAGTGTTAATGCCAATCAGATTTCCGCGCGTATCTACTAAAGCTCCACCAGAATTGCCTGGATTAATTGCAGCATCTGTTTGAATAAAATTTTCAAATGTATTGATGCCTAGGTGATCTCTACCAAGAGCTGAAACAATTCCCGAAGTAACCGTTTGCCCAACACCAAATGGGTTGCCAATAGCAAGAACAACATCACCAACATGCACCGAGTCAATTTTTCCTAAAGTGATGGGGATGGGAAGATGTTTGGCTTCAATTTTCAATACAGCAATATCTGTATCAGGATCACTACCGATGACTTGTGCTTTGACTTTGCGGCCATCAGCTAGCGCAATATCAATATCACTCGCGTCACTAATGACATGATGGTTAGTCAGAATGATTCCTTCAGGGCTGACAAGTACGCCTGAGCCCAGACTGGAGCTGGGACTTTCTTCGGGCGGTTGATCTCCAAAAAAGAATTTGAAGAATGGATCAGGATTATTGCTATCACTTTTGCGAGACTTGGGTTTGGTAGATGCTTTACTTGTGAAAATATTGACTATTGCTGGCATTGAGCGCTTGACCGCATCATGATAAGAGCCTGGACTTAAATGATCATCTTGAGCAGTTTCTCTTAAGGAGACATTTTCAATGAAAGAGCTAACTTGCGCGCCACCAAGCCATTGAGGTTGGAAGGTGGTAACAATAAACCAAGCAGCCAGCAGGATGGTGACTGCTTGTGCAAATGTAAGCCATAGGCGATTCAACATTTTTTAGAGCATCTTTTTATTTTTTTAAGCTATCTCTAATCTCACGAAGTAAAACCACATCTTCTGGAGTCGGAGGTGCCGGAGGTGCGGGTGGGGCATCCATAGCACGCACACGATTAACTACCTTCACCATTTGAAAGATGACAAACGCTAAGAGAATGAAATTAATGGATATGGTGATGAAGTTGCCATAGGCAAAAATGGGT
>CAJARE010000338.1 GCA_903944255.1 uncultured beta proteobacterium | reverse complement strand
TTGATTTTCATTTGAGTCTGACATACCAATTTCCTATTTAATAAGAGATGTGAATTCATTATGATCCAAAACACCATTAACTATATAGACAAGCAATTTGAAGTACAAATCACTTCTAATGAAGTCTATACAACTGCAGGTATTCATTTTTCAACGCAGCCTACCCAACGTAATTTATTGATTGACATATATCAACCTATTGGGCTACCTCCGGGAACTAGATCACCAGCCTTAATTATGGCATTTGGTGGTGCGTTTCATCGTGGAACTAAAGATGATGATGCCTTTGAGGTAAAGGGCTCAACCAATACTGCGATTGCCGAATATTGTCTTGAATTTGCTAAACGCGGCTACGTCTGTTTTTCAATAGACTATCGCTTGATTCAAGAAGATCCTGACCCTGGGAAAACTATTTCTATTTCCAGTCATGATTTTGTACCTCGTTCACGCGTCGATGAGGTTCGAAAAATCATGAATTTGCCGCCCGCTGACAACCTAACTCTATGGAGGGGTATAGAGGGGGCAATAGATGATGGTGTTTCAGCAATTCAATGGGTTAAAAAGAATAGCGATCGATTTCAGATTGATTCTCAAAAGATCGCAATCGGTGGATGGTCCGCGGGCGGACGCATTGCTTTACACGCTGCTTTTGCTGAAAAGGAGGAGGTTGCAGCTGTATTTTCTATATCGGGATATATGCATCCAGACGATATGAAGAGATACATGCTTGCTGATGCTAGCACTCCGCCGGTATTTATTTCCTGGGGAACGAATGATCTTGATTATGTTTTAAGTCAGGGCCCCATCTTTCAAGAGCACTTTAAGCAACTGGGTATAGAACACATTGCATGTGAAATTCAGAATGCTTCGCACTTTTATCCTCGGTCAGTTTTGGTAAACGACTCTAGTGGATTTAGTGGTTCTTTCGAAGAATCCTTGGCTAGATTTTTAAAGGCAGCGCTGAAGATTCATTAAGATTTATTACGCCTATTAATCTTCTCTATTTCATACTGGTGAAGGGCATCAATAATTTCTATCAATCTTTTGCGCTCTGCTTCATCTACAGGAAGCTTAGGATTCTCTGATTGTATAAGTAGATTCTTTTCTTCAAGCTCTCGAACAAGGTCCCCTATTTGAACATCCCGTTGTCCAGTCAATTGGAATATTTTGAAATAGAGGACCGCAATATTGACATTCTCATACTCGGAGCTCACTGGCCCTAAGCTTTTAGAGATGGGGGTTAAAGCAAATTGGGCCTGACCAATGTTTTTAGCCCTGAGTAATAAAAACTTCATGCCATTGAGTCGATTGGCAATTTCAAATTCACAGGTGATGATTGCTTTATCTCTAATGAGTTTGGCATCGTAGTGATGCTGAGTAATTTGGTAAGCAGCAGCACCCCCAGTGATAAATACTGAGGATAAGAACCATAGGCCAAAATTGCTATTGAGTACTTCCATTGCTTTATCCCAAAAGCTTTTCCCCAGTTTTTTGGCGTCCTCCTCTACTGCCCCTAGATCAGCACGAAGTTTCTTGGCAATTTCGTGACGATAGCGCTCTTCAGCCTCAATAATCGATTTTCTGTCTTCATTCAGCATGTAGATACCTTATGGATTAATAGGTGATCTTAACAAAGATTAAAGCTTTGAGCCTTAAGCCTTTATTACTACTTGGACATGAAAGTAGGCTTTAGCTAGGCTGTTATGAATATTCATTTAAGACCCTGACAGCTTGATTTAAAAAGCGATGCAGATCATTACTTCTGAAGTATGGATATGGAATGAAGAATCCTCTGAAAGGGGATGGGTTCGATTGCACTAGGGCCTCTGAATGGGTTGTCGTAGATTGTCAATAGAAAGAACATGACTCCTAAAGAGCCTCCCACGAGTGCCATCATGATTGAATGAACGCGGATATTGCGGGTTTTAAAGAAAGCTGAATAAATAAGCAAGAGATATGCAGAAAGAATTAGCGCTCCCCACAATGGTTTTGCAATAAATGATTTGGCGCTTTCAATCCGATTTCGACGTAAGTCTCTATATGTGGATAGCAAGCGCAAACCCTCATTGTGCATTGCGAGCTCCCCAAAGCTACTGGGCTTATGGTTAACAAATAAAAAATTAATTTGATCTAGTTGTTTAGATGTATCTAAATTAAATTGTTGATCATTTAATTTTGGCCACTCTTGATTAATAACCTCTTGGGTATAAGCAATCAATTGTTTTTGTCCGTCGATCTTTAAATCTTTAGGGTATGCATCTAAGATTTGGTATAGATTAAAAAGTGTATGGGCCTCTTTAGAGACGGTATCTCCAACGCTATTATGGTTTTGCCATGCAGCAATCGTAACAAAGGCAAAAATAACTCCTACTAAGGTAGGCATCGTATTGCCAAAAATAGTACCGAAGATTCCGCCGTCTCTCAGATTTAACCAGCTGCAATATTTCTGGACAATAAATAAAATTACCAAACTAGATGCGACGTGAATCAATAGCAGAATAAGTAAAAGAGTCAGTTCCGATGGGTTAATAAAAGTTAAGATCATGAATTAAATACTTTTTTCGTCAGGAAAGATGAGGTTACCGATTCAGTATGAGTTGACTAAAAAACCAATAAACCAAACCTTCTGATATTGCTTGTCGAGATTAATAGGATTTATTAGTTCTCAAAGGATAGGCTAATAATAAATGCATTGTTTTTTGCTTGCATGATTTTAGTTCAAATCTGGGCATAGATTTGACAGCTTTAAGCTTAAATCAGGTGTAAAGCCCATTGTTTCTTGAGACAGTTTGGTCTTGCATGTTATTTTTATATATTATGTATTCGTTATTACCCCATTTAAGCTTATTACTAAACACCTATGCAAACTACAACTAAGCCTCTTCGTGTTGCCATCGCCGGCTTGGGTGCTATTGGCAAATCTTTGGCAACCCGCTTGACTAACGGTGATATTCCCGGGGTGGTGTTGACCGCCGTTTCGGCTAAAAACCAAGAAAAAGCAACTGATTTTGTAAAAACCTTGGCATATCCTGTGAAGCTTCTTCCAATTACTGAATTAGAACCAGAGGCAGATGTTGTTGTTGAGTGCGCCCCTGCTGAATTATTGGGCGACATCATTGCACCATTTTTACGTGCCAAGAAAAAAGCGATTGTTTTATCAGTAGGCGCTATTTTATTTAAGCCTGAATTAATTGAGCTTGCCAAAACAACCGGTGGAACCATCATGGTTCCGACAGGGGCATTGATAGGTCTAGACGCTATGGTTGCTGCTGCAGAAGGTGAAATATTTTCAGTCAAGATGGTGACCAATAAACCACCATTAGGATTAAAAGGCGCGCCACATTTAATAGAGAATAATATTTCAGTAGAAGGCTTAACTGAGCCACTAAAAGTATTTTCAGGCAATGCAAGAGAGGCGGCTAAAGGTTTTCCTGCAAATCTGAATGTGGTTGTAGCGCTTGCATTAGCAGGCGTTGGCCCTGAAAAAACCCATTTGGAAATTTGGGCTGATCCAACCGTTGTCAGAAATACACATACGATCACCGTAGAGTCGGACTCTGCCAAATTCTCCATGAAGATGGAAAATATTCCTTCAGAAAATCCAAAAACAGGTCGTATTGTTGCGCAAAGTGTCGTTGCTATGTTGCGCAAGATGATGGCTACATTTCAAGTTGGAACCTAAAAGAGAGTATAGGTAAATCAATGACTTTTACAGCAGCTAAAAAAGAAGAAATTCGCCTTCGATATTTAGAGGTAGACAGCTCTAATGTGGCAGATGTTTTAGATAATATGAATCTTCTGCAGCAGGGTCTTTCATCTGAATTCGCTCCTTATCCCGATACCACCAAAAGAATGGCTGGCTGGGCATATACGATTCGTGGGCAAATGACGCCTTATCCACAGGGTGGTGATGCCGATAAGATGACTGCTTGTCAGGGCATCTCTTCTGGGGAGATTAGCGTCTGGAGTGGTGATGGCAATGGCATTTGCTACTTCGGTGAATTAATAGCCCTGGGCATGAAAGAGCGCGGTTCTGTTGGGGCATTGCTCGATGGCGGTATACGAGATGTCAGGTGGATTGGGGAGCATCAGTTTCCTGTATTTGCTTGTTATCGCACCCCAGTGCAATCAATTGGTCGCTGGAAAGTGACGGCTTCTCAGGTGCCAGTGTATCTGCGAGGCCATGATGGCGGTAATGTGATTGTCAGACCAGGTGATTTTATTCTGTGCGATGACGATGGTGCTATTGTTATTCCAGTAGAGCATGTCGAGACTGTATTAATTGAATCCGAGCGTTTAACAGCAATCGAAAAGAATATTCGTATTGATATTGCGAATGGCTTAAGTCTTGCTGATGCTTTAAAAAAGTATGGCCATGTTTAAGATTTAGAGAGTATTTTTGACTAATTATTTCGAATAAGTTTTATTTTCGCAACATTATTTAATAGGGCTTCTTATGTCAACGATTGGGCGAACTATTGTTACTCATATTGCTGCAGTGTTATTTTCAGCAATTTCTTTTAATGTCCTGGCACAGGCCAACTGGCCCAATGGTCAAACGGTTCGCGTTATTGTGCCCTTTCCAGGGGGAGCAAGTACTTTAGACTCTGTAGTGCGAACATTGACACCAGATCTATCTAAGTCCTTAGGCTCGCCAGTCATCGTTGATAACAAGCCAGGCGCAGGAACTGTCATTGGTGTTGATGCCACTGCTAAGGCAACAGATAATTTGACGGTGGGTGCCGTTGCCAATAGCTTTACTGTAAATCAATCCCTAATTAAAAATTTGCCCTATAACGCCAGCAAAGATCTTCAGCCAGTTGTTTTAATGGCCAGAACAGCGAACGTGTTAGCAGTGAAAGCTTCATTACCTGTCAATAACTTAAAAGAGCTCATTGAATACGCCAAGAAGAATCCAGGAAAACTTTCTTATGCCTCTTTTGGTAATGGAACGACTGCGCATTTTGCAGGAGAAATGCTGAAATCAATGGCGGGCATTTTTGCTGTCCATATTCCTTATCGTGGTCAAGGACCGGCTTTAACAGATCTTCTTGCTGGAAATGTCGATTTTATGTTCGGTAATCTGCCTGATTTCTTACCTTATATTAAGTCTGGAAAAATTAAGGCAATCGGGACCACCTATTTAACTCGAGCACCATTAGCTCCTGAAATCCCTACCATTGCAGAGCAAGGATTTCCTACCTTTGAGACCGACTCTTGGTACGGCATTATTGCTCCAAGCAGCATGACTAAAGATGCTGTGGATAGAATGAACCAAGTAATTAATAGAGCATTACAGGATCCAGCAGTGAAAAAGAACTTGGGTGATAGGGGCATTGAAATTATTGGAGGCACTCCTGCCAAGTTCCAAGAACACATTCAATCTGAAATACTGAAGTACGAGCGTATTGTGAAGTCTGCCAATATGCAGCCTGATTGACCGGCGATATTTATGTATCCTACTGCTGTATTTAAAGAAGGCGGCTATCGCTATATTCCCAGTGTGTTTCAATATTCTGGCGGTGTAGCTGCCGAGCCTGGATTTCAATTAGAGCAAGTGAGGTTTAAATCCTTACTCCCGATTGGAGATGCTTTTCATTACATTGAAAAACACTTGAATAAGATTGGTCGTCCACTAACGGCTTTTGCGCACTGTGAACTCCGCTCCCCAATGCAATTTGATGACCAAGGGTTTATTACTTTTAATAAAAAGTATGTCAGCACTCTTGAGGGTTGGGGAATATATCAGGCTGAATCTCAAGGCGCCTCATTCATTAATCCCGTTGCACGTACCAATGTTTGTCCTGAATATTTTGGGCCGACAGAGGTTGAAATGTATTCTTTCACTTATACCGTTCCCGCAAATATAGACTCTCTTCCTAGTTTTGTTATATCCGGTGGAGGAGATGCAAGATCAGGTCCCGAACCATATCGCGAGAGAATTATTGCCTATGGCGATACCTCAGATGCAGGGCTGAAATTAAAAATGGAATTTGTAGCAAATGAAATGCAACAGCGTTTAGCAAGTCTTGGTTTTCATTGGGATGATGTGACAAGCGCACAAGCATACTCAGTCCACAATATAGGTGCCTTAGTAGAAGAGGTCTTTGCTAAGCAAAAGCGTATGCGTTGTGGCATCAATTGGTATTTTGCAAGACCACCAGTTGCAGGTCTTGATTTTGAGATGGATCTTCGGGGTTCGGTAAAGCAAATTTTTATTTGAGTCTCAATTGGCATTGATATAGGGACGCTATGAAACTATTTCGCCATTTATCCCTTTATATTTCATTCCTGATTGGATCTAGCTTGGTTCTAGGGGGCATTATGCTGACTAGACAGTCCATCGCTGCCGACATACAGCAAATTCAAGCTAGCCAGATCGTTGCCTTAGCTAAGCAAGAGGAGTCTGAGTTATTGAAAACTCTAGAGGAGTTGGTTGCGATTGAGTCTGGTAGCAGAGATTTAGAGGGTTTAGCAAAAATTCAAGCCGCTATTGGTAAGAAATTGGACAAACTTGGTATCCCTTATCAAGTTGTTCAGGGTAGTGGTAATACAAAAACTGGTGCGATGATTCTGGCGAAGATCAAGGGAAGTGGTACAGCAAAAATTGCCATGATCGCTCATATGGATACGGTGTATCAAAAAGGCGATAGTCAGAAGCAGCCATTTAGAGTAGCAGATGGTAAGGCTTATGGCTTAGGTATTCAGGACAATCGCGCTGGCATAGCAGTCATTTTGCATACGCTGAAGATGATCAAAGCGGCAGGAATAAATTCATTTGGTGAGTTCACCATTTTGATCAACGCGGATGAGGAGATTGGTTCGCCTGGTTCTAAGGAGGCGATGATGGCCTTGGGCGAAGCAAATGATTTAGTCATCTCTTGCGAAACGAGTGGAACTAAAGCGGATTATGTTCGCTTGGCTACGTCTAGTATCGCTCGGGCAGAATTAACAGTGCGAGGTAAGGCTTCCCATTCTGGTGCTAATCCTGACTTTGGACGTAACGCTCTATATGAGATGGCACATCAGGTGCTACAAACCCGTGATTTAACTAATATTGCACCCGGAGTTAAATTTAACTGGACCCTTGCACAAGCAGGTACCGTGCGCAATATGATTCCCCCGGAGGCTAAAGCAAGTGCCGATATTCGGGCAAACAAAATGAGTGACTTTGATTTAGTAGAAGAAAAGTTAAGAGAAAGAATTCGGAATCATCTCATTCCAGACACTACGGTGACAGTGGATTTCATTCGCGGTAGACCTCCTTTAGTGCCAACAGATAAATCTCTAGCAGTTGCTAAGATGGCTCAATCGATTGCTAAAAAAATCCAGTGGCCATTAGATATACTCGAGACCCCAACCGGTGGTGGAACGGATGCTGCCTATGCGCAAGTACGAAGTCGTGGAGCAGTGATTGAAAGCTTTGGTTTACAAGGCTTTGGCGGTCATACAGATAATGCAGAATATATTTTGATTGATTCGATTAAGCCCAGGCTCTTCATCACGAGTATGTTAATCGACCAATTTTCAAGGCAATACGCAGCAGATAAAAAGTAATACCCTAGGTTTATTGATTGAAAAGCTTATTCCTTAAAAGTCACCACATGGTCAGCTGCTAGGCAGATTCCAATCATCTCTCCAATGGCATGGTCATGATGGCTTGGCACTAATGCCAATACCTCATCCCCAGAGTTGAGTTTGAGGGTGTAGAGAAAATCAGCGCCTCTAAATGTTTTGCTAAGTACTTTGGCTTGGATAGGGCTATCATCATCATGCTGAATATCATCTTCGCGAAGAAGAACATTCACTTCTTCCCCAGCCTTACCATCATGTTGTTCTTCTAACTCAAGATTGCCAAGTTCAATTTGGACCTTGTTTCCAGTTTGAATGAGGCCTTTTACAAATACACCATGCCCAATAAAGTCAGCGATATAGCGATTCACGGGTTTATGGTAAAGCTCGTATGGCGTATCCCATTGGATCACTTTGCCATCGGCCATGACTCCAACTTTGTCGGCAATTGCAAAGGCCTCTAGCTGATCATGGGTCACTAGTAAGGCAGTAATGTTGTGGGCCTTTAAAATCTCTCGCATTTCAATTGCAAGACGCTCTCGTAAATCAATATCTAAACTTGAAAAAGGCTCATCGAGCAAAATTAAATCAGGCTCAGGAGCCATTGCTCTTGCAAGAGCAACACGTTGTTGTTGGCCACCACTGAGTTCGTGCGGATAGGCGCTAGCCTTGTCTGCGAGTGAAACTCTTTTTAGCCATTCCTTTGCCAGGACTACCCTCTCTTGCTTTGATAAATGCTGCAAACCAAATGCAATATTTTCCAAAACATTAAGATGTGGAAAGAGTGCAAAGTCCTGAAAAACCATGCCGACGCGTCTTTGATTAGGTGGAATATGGCTTGATGGTGAGCTCACTACCTTGTTGCGTAAGTGAATCTCACCAGACTTT